>NZ_JBEORT010000049.1:11712-47571 GCF_040302425.1 Streptomyces sp. NPDC126497 | reverse complement strand
CCTAGCCCGTACCCGCATCAGCCCCCTGACAGCACTTCGCCCCGCCGCATAGCGGCGGGGCGAAGTGACCAGGCCCGAATTAACCAACAGCATCCCCCCTGGGTGCCGGGCCCCTCCCGTCCGCCGCCCGCGTCCGCTCAGGACACGAGCTCCGGCTCCTTCTCCGGCGTCACCGGGGCCTCCGCCGCCCCCTCCACGTGCTGGGCGGGACGCTCGGGCAGGGCGAACATCAGCAGGAAGATCACGCCCAGCACCGCGGCCACCCAGCCCAGCGCGTGCTGGAACCCGTCCGTGTAGGCCTGGCCCACCTCCGCCGGGTCGAGGTGTTCGTCGATCACCCCGAAGAACACCACCGACACCAGACCGAGCCCCAGCGCGTTCCCCATCTGCTGCACGGTGTTGATCAGTCCCGACGCCGACCCGGCGTGCTCACGCGGCACCTCGGACAGCACCGCGTCGGTCAGCGGGGCCACGATCAGCCCCATGCCGACGCCCATGACCGCCAGCGGGAGCGCCATCTGCCAGGAGGCGATGTCCGTGCCGTAGCGCTCCGCCTCCCCGATGTAGAGCAGGACGCCCGCCGCCATCACCAGCGCGCCCGCCTGGAGCACCTTGCGCCCGTAGCGCGGGACCAGCAGCTGCACCGACACGCCGGCCGCCACGGAGACCGCGACGGAGAACGGCACCCCGGTCAGCCCGGCCCGCAGCGCGCTCCAGCCCAGGCCGATCTGCATGTACATCGTCCACACCAGGAAGAAGACGCCGAGGCCGATGCCGAACACCGTCTGCACCGCGATGCCCGCCGCGAAGCTCTTCACCTTGAACAGCGACAGCTCGATCAGCGGGGAGCCGTCCCGCGCGCCCTTGACCCGCTCGTAGGCCACCAGCGCCGCGAAGACCACCAGCGCCCCGGCCATCGACGCGTACCCCCACAGCGGCCAGCCCAGCTCACGGCCGCGGGTCAGCGGATAGATCAGCATCAGCAGCCCGAGCGTCACCAGCGCGACGCCCACCAGGTCCAGCTTCAGGGCCCGCGGCGCCTTCGACTCGCTGATGAAGCGGCTGCCGAGGACCAGGCCCGCGACGCCGACCGGCAGGTTGATCAGGAAGATCGGCCGCCACTCCAGGCCGAACAGGTTCCACTCGGTCAGCAGCGCGCCGAGCAGCGGCCCGGACACCGCGCCCAGGCCGACGATCGCGCCGAACAGCCCGAACACCTTGCCCCGCTCGTGCGCCGGGAAGGTCGCGTGCACGATCGACAGCACCTGCGGCACCATCAGCGCCGCCATCGCGCCCTGCAGGATGCGGGAGGCGACCAGCATCTCGGGGTTCACCGCGAGCCCGCACAGCGCGGAGGCGAGGGTGAAGCCGCCGATGCCGAGGAGGAAGATCCGCTTGCGGCCGTGGATGTCGCCGAGCCGGCCGCCGGTGACGAGTCCGGCGGCGAAGGCCAGCGCGTAACCGGCGGTGATCCACTGGATCTGGCTGAAGGTGGCGCCCTCGTCGCGCTGGATGGACGGGATCGCGATGTTGACGATCGTGACGTCGACGAGGTCCATGAAGGCCGCGGTCATCACGATCGCCAGCGCGAACCAGCGACGGCGGTCGCCCGGGGCGGGCCGCGGTGCGGGCGGGGTGTCGGTGAAGGTCATGTCCGCACGCTATTCCCCGAGTAGGTCGGATCAGGTCCTAATTCCGCGGCATCCTCGTCCCATGACGACGGACACCCCGGCCCGGCTCCTGACCCTCCTCTCCCTCCTCCAGACGCCCCGCGAATGGCCCGGCGGCGAACTCGCCGAGCGCCTCGGCGTCTCCCGGCGCACGATCCGGCGGGACATCGACCGGCTGCGCGAGCTCGGTTACCCCGTGCGGGCGACCCTCGGCGCGGACGGCGGCTACCGGCTGGCCGCCGGCAAGGCGATGCCTCCCCTGGTGCTCGACGACGAGGAGGCGGTGGCCATCGCGGTCGGACTGCGGGCCGGCGCCGGGCACGCGCTGGAGGGCGTGGACGAGGCGTCCGTGCGGGCGCTGGCGAAGCTGGAGCAGGTGCTGCCCGGCAGACTGCGCCACCGCGTCAGTACGCTCCAGGCCGCGACCACCCCGCTGACCAGCGGAGACGGTGCGACGATCGCGCCGGAGACGCTCACCGTCATGGCCTCCACGGTGGCCGGGCACGAGCGGCTGCGGTTCGCCTACCGGGCGGCCGACGGCACCGAGTCCCGGCGCGTGACGGAGCCGTACCGGCTGGTGTCGACCGGGCGGCGCTGGTACCTGGTGGCGTACGACCTCGACCGCGCGGACTGGCGGACGTTCCGCGTCGACCGGGTGAGCGCCCCCTTCGCGACCGGGGCGCGCTTCACCCCGAGGGAGCTGCCGACGGGGAGCGCGGCGGAGTACCTGCGCCGGTCCATGTACCGGACGCAGGAGTCGTACGAGATGGTCGTCGTCTTCGCCGCACCGGCCGAGGCGGTCGCGGCCCGCCTCCCGCCCTGGCTGGGTTCGCCCGAGCCGCTGGACGCGGAGAGCTGTCTGCTGCGGGCGACGGTGAGCGGCGCCAAGGAGTGGACGGCGGTGCGGCTGGCGATGCTGGGGTACGAGTTCACGGTGCGGGAGCCGGCCGGGCTGGTGGAGGCCGTGCGGGAGCTGGGGGCGCGGATGAGCCGGGCGGCGGGCGGTGCGCCGTGACCCGGCGTCAGGTCTCCCCCTGCGGGGCGGCCGTGGACGTACCCGCGCCTCCCCTCGGGGACGGCCGGGCCCCGGCGTCGGTCCTCTCGGGGGCGGCCGGGCCCCGCGTCACGCCTCCCACGGGAAGTCCCGTAGCGCCGCGAGGTTGGCGACCGCCAGTTCGGCCGGGCCCCGGGGGCCCTCGGAGGGACCGTCACCCGCCGCCCAGCTCTCCATGGCCGTGCGCACGGCCGCGCTCGCGACGGCGGCGGCGAAGCACAGCCGGGCACGGGCGGCAACGTTGTCCGCGTCCTGGGGGAGGTGGGCGGTCGTCAGCCGCCGCGCCAGCGCCTCCGCCAGGTCCCGCTCCGCCGTCCGGCACGCCTCGGCCCACACCCGGCGCAGGGCGGGGGTCGCCTCCGCGAGCCGGATCAGGGTGCGCGCCCGGTCCCAGGAGGCCGCCGACACCCCGAGGCCGGGGGTGAGCGTGTGGCGCGCGGTGTCCTCCAGCACCTGCGGCAGCGGCACCCCCGCCGGGGCGGCGCGTACCGCCTCGACCCAGCGCCGGGCGCCGGTGGCGTAGAGCGGTCCGACGGCCTCTTCCTTGCTGGCGAAATACCGGTAGAAGGTGCGCGGGGCGACGCCGGCCGCCCGGGCGATGTCCTCGGCGCGGGTGGCCCGCAGGCCCTGCCGGACGAAGAGGCCGGCCGCCGCGCGGGCGATCTCCATACGGGTCTCGGCCTTGCGCCGTTCGGTCAGCGAGACCGCGGGAGGGGGTGACGTCGGGGCGGTGCTGCTCACGCCCGGCAGGCTATGCCCATGTGGCACAATCTGCCATCTGGTGGGCCACCCCGGGGTTCAGGTCCGGGGTGACCCGCCGGCGCGCACGAGGAAGCCGGGCCCGGCACCCGGGGGGAGGGCGCCGAACCCGGCTCTGGGAAGTCCCGGCGCCGGGGGGGGTGTGCGTCGGGACGTGGCTCGAGGGGTCCGGATCTCAGGGGCTTCGGAGCCCTGACTTGTGGGTCTTGCCTTCTTGTTCCCTGCCTCCGGCGGGTTGAAGCGGCGGGGAACGGCCATGTTTTGCGCGGTCTTCCGCCACCCGGCGTACGCGGCCGGGGCCCGCGCGGCCCCCGTCGCTCCCCGGACTCCGCGCGGCGGCGTCACGCCCCCGCGCCGGGCCCGGCCGTCACGCCGCCGCGTCGAAACCGGTGCTGCGGGCCAGCTTCTTCAGCTCCAGCAGCGCGTGCTTCTCGATCTGGCGGATGCGCTCGCGGGTCAGGCCGTGCTCCTTGCCGACCTCGGTCAGGGTGCGCTCCCGGCCGTCCTCGATGCCGTAGCGCATCTTGATGATGGAGGCCGTGCGCTGGTCGAGGCGGCCGATCAGGTCGTCCAGCTCCTCGCTGCGCAGCAGCGTCAGCACCGACTGCTCCGGTGACACCGCGGAGGTGTCCTCCAGGAGGTCGCCGAACTGGGTCTCGCCCTCGTCGTCCACCGACATGTTCAGCGAGACCGGGTCGCGGGCCCAGTCGAGCACGTCGGTGACGCGCTCCGGCGTGGAGCCGAGCTCGGCGGCGATCTCCGCGGGCTCCGGCTCACGGCCGTGCTCACGGTTGAACTCGCGCTGCACGCGCCGGATCCGGCCCAGCTCCTCCACCAGGTGGACGGGCAGGCGGATGGTGCGCGACTGGTCGGCTATCGACCGGGTGATGGCCTGACGGATCCACCAGGTCGCGTACGTCGAGAACTTGAAGCCCTTGCGGTAGTCGAACTTCTCGACCGCGCGGACCAGGCCGGCGTTGCCCTCCTGGATCAGGTCGAGCAGCGGCAGACCGCTGCGGGGGTACCGGCGCGCCACGGCGACGACCAGGCGCAGGTTGGAGCGGATGAAGACGTCCTTCGCCCGCTCGCTCGCGTCGACCAGGGCCCGGAGCTCCTCGGGGGTGGCTCCGGCCTTGTTCTCCTCGAGGCCGTCGAGGATCTGCTGTGCGAACACACCCGCTTCGATGATCTGGGAGAGTTCGACTTCCTTGGCGGCGTCGAGCAGCGGCGTGCGCGCGATCTCGTCCAGGTACATGCCGACCAGGTCGCGGTCGGCGATCTCGCCGCTTTGGGCGCGGACATTGCGTGCCGAGTCGGCCGTCTCGCCGGTGGCGGACTGACGACGGGCGACGGCGCGGGTTGCCATGCGTGCTCCCTTGCGATGATGAGGTCAGCGGGCGGTCCTTCGGACGCTCAGCACGTCCCTCAGGCCCTTCCGGACTCTGGTCGAGTGCCCTGCATCCGATGGAAACAACGACTGGAATCAGGACAGAATTCCCAACCCGCCGCCCAATTTTTCTGATCATGCAGTACCCTGTCCGGCCACGCGAGGATGCGCGATGCCGTCGGAGCACGAAGAGGTCCAGGTCAGACCGGGCGCCGGGGGTGACCTGCCGGCCCTGACCGACCCGTACACCCCCTACGCGCGTGAGACCGCGATCACATTCGGCGCGGCGCCCTTCACTCCGGAGGAGTACCGCCCCCGGCTGCTCTCCCACCCTGTAGACGGCCCGTACCGCCTGATGGTTGCCACGGACGCCGGCACCCGGGGGGATCCCGGGGCACGCCACCTCCGGCCCCTTCCGTCCCGGGCCCGCCTACGCGACCTCGGTGGGGACGACGGTCCGCCTCGCCCCCGGCGCCGGCCGGCGCGGCGTCGGCACGCTCCTCCACGAGCCCCTCCCCGCGGCCCCGGCGGGTGAGGACGTGCACCGCGCCCACGCGGGCGCCGCCCGGCCGGACGGCGCCTCGGCGCGGCGGCACGGGCGTTTCGGCTTACGGCACGTCGGCACGTGCCGGGAGGGGGGCCGCACGTTCGGCCGCCGGTGGGACGTGGCCTGGTACGAGAAGGAGCCGGAGCCCCTCACCGCCGGCTCAGCCGAACTGCACCGACCGCTTGGCCAGCCCCATCCAGAACCCGTCGATCACGGACTTCTGCTCCCCGAGCTCCCCGGCGGCGTCCGCGGCGCCCATGGTCACGAAGAGCGGGGCGAAGTGCTCGGTGCGCGGGTGGGCGAGCAGGCCGGCCGGGGACGTGCGGGTGAAGTCCAGCAGCGCGTCCACGTCCCGCGCCTCCAGGGCCTCCCGGCCCCAGGCGTCGAACTCCGCGGACCAGGCGGGGATGCCGCCCTGCCGCAGTGCGGCCAGGTTGTGGGTGAAGAACCCGGAGCCGATGATCAGCACGCCCTCGTCGCGCAGCGGCGCGAGCCGGCGCCCGATCTCCATCAGCTTCACCGGGTCGAGCGTCGGCATGGAGACCTGGAGCACCGGGACGTCGGCGCCGGGGTACATCTCGACCAGCGGGACGTAGGCGCCGTGGTCCAGGCCCCGGTCGGGGACGTCCTGGACGGGCATGCCGGGGGCGCGCAGCAGCTTGCGCACCGAGTCGGCGAGCGCCGGGGCGCCGGGGGCGCCGTAGGTGACCCGGTAGTAGCGCTCGGGGAAGCCCCAGAAGTCGTAGACCAGGGGGACGGTCTCGGTGGCGCCGAGGGCGAGCGGGGCCTCCTCCCAGTGGGCGGAGACGACCAGGATCGCCTTCGGGCGGGGCAGTCCGGCCGACCAGGCGGCCAGCTCACCGGGCCAGACCGGGTCGTCGGCCAGGGGCGGGGCGCCGTGGCTGAGGTAGAGCGCGGGCATGCGCTCCTGAGTGGCGGCGGTCATGACGGCGGCTCCCTCCGGCGGACTGCGTCCAAGATTACTTGAACTCTCAAATTTCACCACCGACTGTACGGCAGTTTTGTTTAATGTTCAAGAAGGCTGGTCGTACAGTGGAGTACATGAACACGGCACCCGCGACATCACCGGCGTCCGCCGGCGACCCCCACTGGCTCACCGACGAGGAACAGCGCGTCTGGCGCGCGTACATCGAGGCCGTCACCCTCCTGGAGGACCACCTCGACCGCCAGCTCCAGCGCGACGCGGGAATGCCGCACGTCTACTACGGCCTGCTGGTCAAGCTCGCCGAGGCGCCGCACCGCCGGCTGCGGATGACCGAGCTGGCGAGGTCCGCGAAGATCACCCGTTCCCGTCTCTCGCACGCCGTCGCGCGCCTGGAGAAGAGCGGCTGGGTGCGCCGTGAGGACTGCCCCTCCGACAAGCGGGGCCAGTTCGCCGTGCTGACGGACGAGGGACAGGAGGTGCTGAACCGGCACGCGCCCGGCCATGTGAACGCCGTACGCCAGGCGGTCTTCGACCGGCTCACCCCGCAGCAGCAGAAATCCCTCGGCGAGATCATGCGGATCGTCGCCGAGGGACTCCAGCCGAGCGGGACGGGTGCGGACCTGCCCTGGCTCCGCTGACGGGGCGGGAGTCGGGGCAGGTCCGGGGAGCCGTGCGGAGCAGGCGTCCCCTCCCCCTCCGCACGGGTGGTCTCACGTCAGTGCACGACGACCGGCACCGCCAGCTCGTCCTCGACGCCCGCGTCGGCGGACCCGGCGACCGCGGCGCTGCCCGGGCGGCCGGCGTTGATCAGGGTCAGGGCGATGGCCGCGGCGGCCACCAGGATCCCGACCGCGAACCAGATCGCGCTGGTGTAGCCCTGCACCTGTCCCTGGAGCTGGACCAGCTGCTGCTGGGACGGGCTCGTGGCGCCGCCGATGTGGTCGGTGATGTAGGACGTGGTGGCCGAGGCCGCGATCGTGTTCAGCAGGGCCGTGCCGATGGCGCCGCCCACCTGCTGCGAGGTGTTGACCATCGCGGAGGCGACACCGGAGTCACGCGGCTCGACGCCCATCGTGGACAGCGACATGGCCGGCATGAACGCCGTGCCCATGCCGAGACCGAGCAGCAGCATGCCGGGCAGCAGGACGGCCGCGTAGGAGGTGTCGATCTCCAGCTGGGTGAGGAAGAGCATGCCGAGCGCGGCGACCAGGAAGCCGGGGCCCATCAGCAGCCGGGGCGGGACCCGGGTCATCAGCCGGGTGCCGATCTGGGTGGAGCCCGTGATCATGCCCGCGATCATCGGCAGGAAGGCGAAGCCGGTCCTGACCGGCGAGTAGCCCTTCACGACCTGCAGGTAGTACGTCAGGAAGAGGAACAGGCCGAACATCGCGATGATCGCCAGGCCCAGCGAGAGGTAGACCCCGCCGCGGTTGCGCTCGGTGAGGACGCGCAGCGGCAGCAGCGGCGCCTTGACCTTGGCCTCGACGGCCACGAAGGCGGCGAGCAGCACGGCGGAGGCGACGAACATGCCGATCGTCAGCGAGTCGCTCCAGCCCTCGGACTCCGCGCGGGTGAAGCCGTAGACCAGCGCGACCAGGCCCACGGTCGACAGCACCACACCGGGGATGTCCAGCGACGAGCGGTTGCGGCCGCCCTCCGGCTCACGGATGACGAAGTACGCGCCGGCCGCGGCGACCACGGCGAACGGGATGTTCACGAAGAACGTCCAGCGCCAGTCCATGTACTCGGTGAGGAAACCGCCGAGGATCAGACCCACGGCACCGCCGCCACCGGCGATCGCGCCGTAGATGCCGAACGCCTTGGCGCGCTCCTTGCCGTCGGTGAACATCACCGCGAGCAGGGACAGCGCGGCGGGCGCGAGCAGCGCGCCGAACACGCCCTGCAGCGCGCGGGCGCCGAACATCATGGCCTCGTTGGTGGCCGCGCCGCCGAGCGCGGAGGCCGCGGCGAACCCGCCCAGACCCAGCACGAAGGCCCGCTTGCGCCCCCACAGGTCGGCTATCCGGCCGCCGAACAGCAGCAGTCCGCCGAAGGCGAGGGCGTAGGCCGTGACCACCCACTGGCGGTTGCCGTCCGAGATCCCCAGGTCCTGCTGGGCGGAGGGCAGGGCGATGTTCACGATGGTCGCGTCCAGGACGACCATCAGCTGGGCGAGCGCGATGAAGACGAGCGCTTTCCACCGGTTGGCGTCCGGCCCGTTCGGGACCGCTCTCACGGCCGCTGAGGCTGTTTCAGGCATGGGGGTACCCACTTCGGTACTTGTGACGGAAATCGAGACTCTGTAACGAAAAATCGGGTGTGCTCAAGAAATCGGGTGTGCTCGGGGAACGGCCCGTCCCCGTGGACGGCCGTCGGAAGCGGTGCCCGCGCCCGGGGCGGGCGGTGTGCGTGGTGTCGTCAGGGATCGCTCAGCGGCGCAGGTCCTCCACGGTCACGGCCGAACCCGGCAGGACGGCCGGGGCCGGGGCCCGCATCCCGTCCAGGAACAGCTGCAGATGGCGGTGGACGAAGCGGTCGGCGTGGTCGCAGCCGGTGCCGGCCGGGGGCCGGCTCAGCTGGGCGACGCCCACCATCAGATCGCCGTACTCCACGTCGGCGCGGAGCTGACCGGCCGCCTTGGCGCGGTCCATCAGCTGAGCGACGAGGCTCTCGGCGCGCCGGCGTGCGTCCTCCAGGTCGGGGTGGTGCTGGTCGAAGGTGCTGGAGGTCATCGGGCACAGCGCGCTGATCCGCTCGTCGGCGGCCGTGTGCGCGAAGCGCTCCAGTGCCTCGAAGGCGTCCCCGGTCTCGTTGAGCGCCTGCTCGGCCGCCCGCACCGTACGGTCCATCACGGAGCAGACGACCTCGCGCACCAGCGCGTCGCGGTCGGGGAAGTGGCGGTACACCGTGGCGTTGCCGACGCCGGCCCGGCGGGCGACGTCGTCGAGCGGCACCTCGGGCCCGAACTCGACGAACATCTCCCGGGCGGCGGTGACGATCCGCTCCCGGTTGCGCAGGGCGTCGGCGCGGGGCCGGGACGCCTTGCGCGCTGCGGGGGTGGCGGTCTGCACGGTGCACTCCTGGTCGTGGTGGCGTGATTTTTGTGTCATGTCCGCGATCCGGGGAGGAAGTCCCCGTTTCGTGCGGACACAGTTCCAAACGGGGAAACGATCCCCGGTTATTTCCCTCCCCGGAACTCTTTTGCTGTGACCTGCATCACGTCGGCCGGACCGTACGGCCCCACGATCGGACCTCCCGGCAGGCGCCCGCACACCCGGTGACGCAGGGTCATCGAGAGGGTGCAGTCGAAAGACCGGCGGCTGCCGTGTGGAGCGGAGGTCCCCCGCATGCAGCCGCAGCCGAGCCGACGCCGGATATCCCCGCGCCGACTGGCCGCCCTGGCATCGGTGACCGCCCTGACCCTCGCGGTCAGCACCTCGGCCGGCAACGGCCGGCTCTCCTCCGGCGCCTCCCCCGCCGGCGCCGGCCCCAGCGGCCTCTCCCGCACCTCCGCGCACGGCCCCTGCATGATCACCGGCGAGGGCGAGGTCCAGATGTCCGAGGGCATCCCCACGGCTCCCGGTTACACCCGCTCCACCGGCACGGTCCGCGCCCTCACCCTGATGATCGACTTCTCCGACGCGCCCGGCGAGGGCGACGCCCTCGACCGCTACCGGGAGTTCTTCCCCAAGACCCGCGAGTGGTTCGCCACCAGCTCCTACGGCCGCCTCGACTACCGCCCCGAACTCCCCGTCCCCGACTGGATCCGGATGCCCAAGTCGTTCCGCGCGTACGGCATAGAACGCGGCGCCCCCTTCGATCCCGGCTACCGCGAGCTGGTCCACGACCTCGTGGCCGAGGCCGATCCCGAGGTGGACTTCCAGTCGTACGACCTGCTGAACGTGCTGGTGACCCCCAACGCGGGCCCGGCCGCCCTCGACACGGTCCTGTCCGTCACCTTCGCCGGCAACAAGGAAGCCCCGAGCGCGGACGGCGTCCCCGTCTCCAACGCGTCCTTCGTCTACTCCCGCCAGGACGACGGCTCCGGCTCCTACGACCGCACCGGCTACCGCGTGCTGCCCCACGAGAACGGACACGTCTTCGGCCTGCCCGACCTCTACACCGCCGAGGGCGGCGGCGCGGTCGGCCACTGGGACATCATGAGCGAGGACTGGGGCGCCAACAACGACCTCCTCGCCTGGCACAAGTGGAAGCTGGGCTGGCTGGACGCCGCCCAGGTCGGCTGCGCGGCGAGCCCGGGCACCCGGGAGTACGCGCTCACCCCCCTGGCACGGGCCGGCGGCCCGAAACTCGTCTTCGTCCCGCTGGACGGCCACTCCGGCTACGCCGTCGAGCTGCGCACCCGCGCCGGCAACGACGAGGCGGTGTGCCGCCCCGGCGTCCTCGTCTACCGCGTCGACGCGAACGTGGACACGGGCATGGGCCCGGTCACCGTCCACGACGCCACCCGGAACAGCGGCGGCTGCACCCGTGCCCCGAACGTCCACGCGGAACTCTCGGACGCCACCTTCGCTCCGGGCGAGACCTTCGTGGACCACCGGGCGGGCGTCCGGGTGGCGGTGACGGCGGCGGGGGCGGAGGAGTACCGGGTCCGGGTGACCCGTACGCCGCGGAGCTGATCCGCCGGTCCCCGGCGCCGGGGGCACGGTGGCAGGAAGGGCACGACGCGGCACGGGCGAGGTGAACCGCCGGTCCGGACCCGAGCCACGACCGCACCGGCCGGGAACGAGCCGGAGGCGCCCGCGCTCACTCCTCCCGGACGTCCAGCAGGTCCAGGAAGGCGGCGGCCGCCGGGGTGCGGCCCTCCCGGCTCCAGATCACGTACTCGGCGCGGGCCGGTGCGTCCGTGACCTCGATCGTGACCATGCCGGCGAGGCCCTCGACGTACGCGGGCGGGAGCAGGGCCACGCCCAGGCCCGCGCCGACCAGACGGGTCAGGTAGTCCGCGTTGGTCACCTCGAAGGCGACCTCCCGGGTGAGACCGGCGGCGGCGAAGGCCAGATCGGACTGGGCCCGGCCGGCGGTCTTCGCCGGGAGGTCCACGAACACCTCCGAGGACAGCCGACGGAGGTCGATCGACGTCTCGCCGGCGAGCGGGTGGTCCGGGGAGACCACGGCGACCAGCCGCTCCCGGGTCAGCTCCCGGGCCATGACGCCCCGGGGGCGGGTCGTGACCGGCATGCCGAGGAAGGCCACCTCGATCTCGCCCTGCCTGACCCGCTCGACGAGTCTGTCGCTCCCTCCCACACCGAGGCTGATCCGGACCTTCGGATGACGCCGGTGGAACTCCTTGAGCACGGTGGGAACGTCCACGGCGGTGACGCTGGGGATCAGTCCCAGCGCGAGGCGCCCGCGCACCTCCCCGACGACCGCCGCGACCTCGGCGACGGCCCGCTCCGCCGCGTCCAGGCACTGCCGGGCAGCGGGCAGGAAGGCCGCGCCCGCCGCGGTCAGCCGGACCCGGCGACTGGTGCGCTCGAAGAGCCTCGCCCCCAGCTCCTTCTCCAGGCGCGCGATCTGGTGGCTGAGTGCGGACTGCACCACCAGGCAGCGCTGGGCCGCCCTCGTGAAGCTGTTGGTCTCGGCCACGGCGATCACGTAACGCATCTGCTGGAGCTCCACGGATCCATCGTGATACGCGATGGATGACGTGACAAGCATGTGTTGGACTCATCGACGACCCCGGTCCGACACTGATGAGGACCCCACACGGCAGGCCCCACGGGCCGGTTCCGCCGGGCGGGCCCCGACCGGGCTCCTCCGGCAAGCCCGCGGGCCGCACCGCCGCCGTCCACCCCGCCTCCCGCACTGGGCGCACCCCGCCGAGGCGTGCCCGGCCGCCCCGCACCACCACCCCGTACCTCCCCGCCCGTCCCGCTCCGGAACAGGAGCGCAGTGGGTGACCACGGGCGCACCCGCCCGTGGTCACGACCCCCGTCGGGCCCGGCGCCCTGGGACACCGGGACACCCCGCCCGACCACACCCGGAGAGACGACATGACCGTCCGAGAAGAGACACACACGCCCGTCACGCCGCAGAAGCAGGTGTCCCCGGCCCGGGGATGGCTGGGCGTGGCCGCCATCACCGCCAGCCTCTTCGTCTTCCTCACCACCGAACTGATGCCGATCGGCCTGCTCACCCCGCTCGGCGAGAGCCTCGGGGTCTCCGTGGGCGCGGTCGGCCTCATGGTCACGGCGCAGGGTGTCGCGGCCGGTCTCGGCGTGCCGTTCATCGTGGCCTGGACCCGCCGCGTCGACCGGCGCCGACTGCTGACCGCGCTGCTGGCCGTGCTGGCCGTCGGCAACCTGATCACCTCGATCGCCCCGAACTACCCGCTGATCCTGGGCACCCGACTGATCATGGGCTTCGCCAGCGGCGTCTTCTGGGCCATCGGCGTCAGCATGGCCATGCGCATCGTCCCGGAGAAGCACGCCAACCGGGCCGCCGCCGTGGTGATGTCCGGCATCTCGATCGCCACCGTCGTCGGCATTCCCCTCGGCACCCTGCTCGAGAGCGCCGGCGACTGGCGCACCACCTTCCTGATCTGGGCCGGCCTCAGCGCTCTGGTGTTCCTCGCCGTCGCCCTCACGATCCCGTCGCTGCCGTCCGCGAACACGGTCCCCGTCCGCGAGGTCTTCGAACTGCCCGTCAGGAACGTGCCCCTGCGCCTGGTCCTGGTCATGGTCGTGTTCTCCGTCCTCGGCCACTTCGGCGCCTACACCTTCGTCCGCCCCTACCTGGAGGAGAGCGCCTCCGCCACCGCCGGCTTCATCACCGTCGTCCTCGTCGTCTTCGGTGTCGGCGGCGCGATCGGCAACTTCATCGGCGGCCGGACCGTCGAGAGGAGCCCGCGGGGCAGCTTCGTCGCGGGCGGCCTGCTCCTGGTCACCGCACTCGTCGTACTGCTGACCACCGGCACGAACGACGTCGGCGTGATCACCGCCATGGTCCTGTGGGGCGTCGCCTTCGGTGTCGTCCAGCTCAGCCAGATCACCATAACGCTCGCGGCCGCGCCCGAGACCTTCGAGGCCGCGATGTCGCTCAACACCATGGCCTACAACACCTGCATCGCCCTGGGCGCCCTCCTCGGCGGCCTCTTCGCCGACCACGCGGGCGTCACGAGCGTCGTCCGGCTCGGCATCGTCCTGGTCGCCCTCGCCGTGATCCTCCGCGCCACCACCGGCCGCCGCACCACACCGACGAGCTGACCCCTCCCGGCCGGCGAGGCGGCGTCCCGCACGCGCTCTCACGGGAGCAGCCTGGAGAAACCACAGGTCAGCACGTCACCCCCCGCCCACCCCGCCCGGCGCGCGCTGCCCGAGTCCCCCCACGGACGCCCATCCGCTACCCTGTTCCCTGGTCAGCCGTTGGCGTGGCCCCTGTCAGGCAGCGATGCCGCCCAGCAGGGTCCGCACCGCGTCCGACCAGCGGGCTTGGCTCCTTGCCGAAGATCCACTCGCTGGATCTCCGTCAGGGTTCCCTCAAGCCCTCGCCTTCGTAGCTCAGGGGATAGAGCACCGCTCTCCTAAAGCGGGTGTCGCAGGTTCGAATCCTGCCGGGGGCACAGCCAGAAGGGCCAGCTCGGGAGGGGGTTCCTCCCAGGCTGGCCCTTCGTCGTGTCCGGGGTCGTGCCACACGCGTGCCACTAAGGGGAGTCCACGACCGACACGTCGGGTCCGCCTCTTGATTTCGTTCGTTCTGTTTGTCCTGTCCGGTGTGGCCCTGGTTCTGCGGGGAGGACAATCGCGCCGCGCCGTCGTCGCAGGAGGCCCTAAGCTGCCAGGTCATGGATGCGGGACTTGCTGCGCTGCTCGGCGCGGCCGTGGGGGCGCTGGGCACCGGTGGTGCCGCTCTGGCGACCGGATTATTGGGCCGTGGACAGGCTCGGACACAGCTCCGCGCCGAGCACGTGCGGTTGCTGCGGGAGCCGCGGCGGTCTGCATATGTCGCGTTCGCCCAATGCTTCCAGGAAGTTCACGCCCTCCACTCGGAGGCAGTGAAGTCCGCGTCCGAGGTGACGGAGGCCGAGGAACCGGACCGAAGCAGGCTGCTGGATGCCGCCGACGAAGCTTACGCGCGAGCCGGTGAACGGCTGCACGGAGAACTTCAGCTACGGCAGTCGGCAGTGACGGTGGAAGGGCCACCTGCCCTTACGGCGGCCGCGTTCGAGGCGGAAGGCGCACTGCTGGTTTCGCGGGCCGAGGTGTACCGCTGGGTTCGGGTTCTGCGGCAAGGAACCGCCACGGAGGAACACGAACGTGCGGCAGAGGATGCGTTGTTGGCCGTGCACCATCACATCGTGTCGTTTCTCAACGCGGCGTCGGCCGTGCTGGCGGACGATGGTCTCGGTCCCTGACAGAAGGAAGCAACGTCGTGACTGAGCAATCCGAAACCGTGGGGGACTCGTCGCATCCCCCGCTGTCCCGGCTGGACGTCGACGTTCTTCGCCTGGTGGCGCAGGGGTTGTCTTTCTCTGAGATCGGGCAATTGGCCCGCGTCTCACAGAGCCTCGTCGGCCGACAAGTCCTGAGGCTCATGACACTTCTCGGCGCCCGCGACCGTGCGGACCTGGTGGCGAAGGCCGAGGAGAACGGGTTGATCTAGTGCCTTATTAATCCAGGGGTACCGCTCCCCCATCCCTGCGGATCATGGCCCCGAGTCGATCGGCGATGGCCCGGTCCCGGTCACTGGTCATGTGCTGATAGATCAGCGCGGCCCGGCAGCTGCTGTGCCCCATCCGCGTCATCAGCTCCCGCGTACTGGCCCCGGCCGTCGAGGCCAGCGTGTTACCCGTGTGCCGAAGATCGTGGAAGTGCAGCTCGGCCGTGACGCCCGCAGCCTTCCGGGCCTTGACCCAGTCGTCGCGGAAGTTGCTGCGCCGCAGTTGTCCGCCCTGCGGCCCGACGAAGACGTGCCCGTCGCGGCCGGGAGCGGCGAAGTGCTCCAGGTGGTGCGTGACCGCATCGAGCAGTTCGGCGGGGAAGGAGACGGAGCGCACCCCGGCCGCGGATTTCGGCGCCTTGTCGAAGAGCCGGCCGTCCTGCAGCTCGGCCTGAGCCCGGCGCACGGTGACGGTCAGCCCCTCCAGGTCGATGTCCCGGCGCCGCAGAGCCGCCAGCTCCCCGAACCGCAGGGTGGTGAAGGCCGCCAGGAGTACGAGCAGCCGGTAGCGGGGCGCGATGGAGTCGGCGACGGCGAAGACCTCCGCCACCGTGAGGACCGGCCGCTCGGGCACGTCGTAGCGGTCCGCGCCCTTGATGCGGCACGGGTTGCGCCGGATCAGCTCGTCGTCCACGGCCGTGTTCATCAGGGCGCGCAGCAGCTGGTACGCCTTGACCACCGACGGCTCACCGACGCCGGCCGCCAGGAGCTTTCCGCGCCAGCCCGCACAACAGGTTGCGCAGGTACACGGACTTGCCGGACTGCGTGGCTCCGAGGATGAGTTCGTGCGGCACGGTACGGAAGTCCCGGACGTGCCAGTGCCCGTCTTCGCGCAGCGCCAGCGGCAGGGACAGCGGTTCGGTCCGCAGCCACCGCCGAGGGGGCCGGACGTCGGCCAGGACGTCCCAGCCGATCAACCGCAGCTCCAGCCGTCCCGGTTTGGTGGGACGGACGTGCACGGCGTGCGCGCCCCAGGCGTGCCGCAGCCGGTCGGCCGAGGCGGTGAAGTCCTCGGGTGCCTGCCCGGCCGCCATGCGCAGCCGCATCACGAGCCCGGACCCGGTCGGCAGCGGCAGCGAATGGCGGGACGGTACGGGAGCAGCCTGCCGCCCGATCATCCGGGCGGTGGCCCGGCGCATGGCCGAGGCGGGCACCGTCAGGCCGCAGGCGTCCATGGTGGCCCGGTATGTGGCGAGCACCCGCAGCGCGACGACCGGATACCCGATCAGCCACCAGAACAGGACCGGCAGCCGACGGTGCACCGCGACCAGCGCGGTCACCGCCAGCAGCGTCAGCACCAGAACCCACAGAACATCGGTCATGACACTCAGCCCTGCGCCGCAGCCGGAGTGCCGACCATGACGGCGTCCGCCCGGTAGGCGATGCCGTGCCGGGCACGGCCGCCGAACTCGCTCTCCCAGGGCCGGGCCACCAGCCCGGACAGGAAGACCGGCGCACCCATGACCAGGCCCTCGCCGATGCCCTTCTCGGGAACGGTGACCTTGATCATGTCCGAGCCGCCCTGGGCGATGAACACCAGCTCCAGGACCATGAGCCGGTCGTTGGTGACCGGGTCCACGGCCACCTCGCCGGTCTGCCGGTCCCTCACCTTGACCTCGGGCAGCTTCGTGACCAGCAGAGTGGCGGACGAGGTGCCCACGGGGATGACACGCATGCTGTGAACCTCACTTGATCGGGCGTCCGTCACGGACACCGAGCCGCTGAATACCTCCCTAGACAGCACAGGGGGGAACCCACCTCAACTGTCTAGGGGGGTATACGAGCGGGCGTCGAAGGCCACCCGAACGCGCTACGGGAGCGCCCAGTGAAGGACCGTCGCGTCGTCGCTTGCCTTGCCGCGCGGCCAGCGCTGCCCGTCGAGGTCGCCGTTCTCCGCCTCCCGTACGTGGCGGATCAGTTCGTCCGGGCCGGAGGAGCCTAGGACGGCCAGCACCTCTCGCCAGTCGGCGAGGGCGAATTGGTCGACGAGGCGTGTGGCGCCGTCGCTCATCAGCGTCACGGACGCCAGCGACTCCAGCAGCACCGTTCCCGTGAGGGCGTGTTCGGCCGCCCGCGGTTCGGGGCCGGCGATCCAGAAGCCACCCGGCCGGTTACGGAGCCCAGTCAGGGCGTCGCGGTACTCGGCCAGGGCGGCAGCGTGTTCAGGTGAGCCGGTGGGCAGTTCGTCGACCGGCGCGCGCAGCCGTTCACCGACCTCGTCCAGGCGCTGGTCGGTGACGGCAGTCGTCTTCCCGTCCCTGTCGGCGAGGAGGAGAGTCGAGTCACCGAGGACGAGGTACTCCAGAGCTCCCCCACCGGCCCGGACCGCGACGACCGTACTGGTCGGGCTGGCCCGATAGGTCAGGTCGCAGGTGCCTTCGTGCAGCGAGCGGACGTCCCGGATCGCGTCGGCGAGGCAGTCGGTGAGCGGCCGGGCGGGGTGTGCCGTGATGCTGCTCAGCAGCAGCCCGCCCAGCGTCGAGGAGAACCAGGCGACGCCGTGCACGCATCCGGTCTCCGCCCCGGCCACACTGGCACCGTCGAGGAGGACGGCCGCGCCGGGAGCGACGGCTGCGAAGTCCTCGTTCTGCTGGCCCGGTTCGGCGGGCAGGGAGCCGAGGGCGACGTTCACGCCGTCGTCTCCTCGTCGTGCAGGTAGAGGGGACAGAGCAGTTCGACGGACTGCGGTTCGTCGGTTTCGGGGTCGTACTCGACGCTCACCAGCGTGGAGAAGTGCCGCTCCCCCACCTGCCCCCACAGCGCGCCGAGGTCCGAGGCGAGCAGATGCACGACACCGAGGGAGCCAGCCGTGTGGATGCCGGCGATGGCGAGCACCGAACCGTTGCCGTCCGGACGCGGCAGCCTGCCGAGGTATCCCACATCGTGCGGGCGGCGCGGCTCAATGTCCGCTCCCGCGTGGTACGCCGTGCCGGTACGCCGGTCCACCAGCGCCCACGGTTCGCCCTCCGGATGCTCCCAGCCGAGTACCGGGTCCTGGGCGTACAGGTCGCTCATGGCCTGGGACATGCCCGGCCCGCAGACGACGACCAGGCCGTCACGGTTGAGGTCGACTTCACCGCTCACCAGTACGTGGCCGGAGCTCACGCTGAGCCCGTACGTCTTCGCCAGCTCCTCCAGGCGCTTCCCGGAGTTCACGTCGGCCATGGCGACGACCGGGCGCTTCTTCGTGTCGTCCCACCGCAGCGGAGTCACGACCGTGACGGCACCCGTGCCGAGGAAGGCACCCTCGGGCGCCGGGCCGGTGTGCCGGATTTGGTGAATCCGCCCGCGGCTCAGGCCAGCCTTCTCGGCGATCTGCGCATAGGACAGTCCCTGCGCGTGGAGGTCCTGGACCACACGGCGGCGGAGCCGGGCGAGCTCGGTCACCTCCTGCTGCGCGTCGGCCAACCTCGTGGTGACCTCACGCAGGAGCAGGTACGGATCATCGATCGCCATGATCCGCTGCAACTCATCCGACATGACCACACCTCCCAGAAGTAACCAGGAGTCTAGGGCCCTAGACGGAATGGGCGGCAGGCGCCGTCCCGTACGACCGCCGACCACGAAGAACCGCGACCGCCGCCGAGGCACACCCCGAGGACTCACCCGCCACCACCCACAAGGCAACCGCCGGCTATCGACGAGAGGAGCGCGGTCACGCGCCCTCCCATGCCAGCTCGGCCCATACGGAACGCCCGTCGGGCCAGTTCTTCACACCCCAGTCCTTGGCGCAGGAGGTGATCAGTAGCAGCCCGCGCCCGCCCTCTTCATGGCTGGTCACGTCGCACAGATGCGGCACACGCTCGCCGCCCTGGTCGACCACCTCGATGCGCACGAGGCCGCCACCGAAGCCGACGATCACGAGGAACCAGCCGCCGACCGAACCGCTCCGCGAGTGCCGCACGGCGTTGGTCGCCAGCTCGCTGACGACCAGGACGGCGTCATCGACCGGCCCCTCCTCAGCGATCATGGCGGTCACGAAGTGACGGGCCTGGACCACTTGCTCGGCCAGGCCGGGGAAGGCGCGGCACCACTTGGTACGCATGGCAAGCTCCTTGTCTGCGTCTAGGGGTCTAGACAGCGCAGCGGCAGAGTATTCCCATGCGCGACCAACAGACCAGGCATACAGAGGAATTATTCCTCTAAGGGGTGACGGTGTCTCCCAGCTCGCGGAACTCCTTCATCACCCGCAACAGCAGCTCCCGCACCTCGTCACCGAAGACGGCAGCCCGCTCGAAGCGACCGAACGCCTCCTCGTACGCGGCCACCTCGGCGGAGTCGGCCGACACCCGCTCCCCGACGAACGCCTCAATCACGACCGCCCGTTGATCGCACAGCGTGAACCCATGACGAGGCAGAAGCGGCACCGGCCGACGCCAAGGGATGACCCCGAGCCGTACCGTGCTCAGACTCTCGACGGCCAGCAACCGGTCAAGCTGGGCGAGCATCAGCGCCGGAGTTCCGGGCCAGGTACGCAACACCGCTTCCGTCAGCACGAACACCGACTCACGCCCCGGCTCGTACAGCACGCTCTGCCGCTCCACACGGTCAGCAACCGCCCGACCGACCGCCTCAGGAGTCGAGTTCGGCGCACTCTCGAAGACGTGCCGGGCGTACTCCGCACTCTGGAGCATGGCCGGCAGAACGATGCATTGGAACGACCGCACCAACCGAGCAGACCGCACCGCTTCATCGAGGACAGCCACGGCGGGAGCTTCATCACCAGATGCCGGACCGGAGTCCGCGGCAGCCTCCACGGCGACCAGGAGGTCACGCACCTCACGCGCGGTCGAGTCGTCGAGGCCGAGGGCACGCGAGAGCCGGTCCAGCACGTCAGAACTCGGCACCATGCGCCCGGTCTCGACCTTGGAAACGGTCGGCTGCCCCACACCGGCCCGTTGTGCCAGCACGGCACCCGTCAGGCCGGCTTCAGTACGCAGCCCCCGAAGACGCACCCCGAGCGCCTTCATCCGCTCCCGCCGCTCACTCCCCATACCCAGGGTTCTACACCACGGGACAGCGGTGACCGGGTACATGAACCTCAGTGATCATCGAGCGCACCGAGCGTGATTCAAACTTTCTCTACTGGTTCAAGGCGACTCGCTCCGCTCCCCGCACGCGGCCCGGCCCCCGGCCGGGCCTGCGCTCCTGTCTCCGCCCCGCTCCAGCCCGGCCGACGCCCGTGCCGCGCGGTACACAATTCAGCTATTTGCCGTGGGAGGGGTACGTCCCGGCTGGGGCGGTCGGCTCCGAAGGCTTGGATCTGATATCAAAGCTCGGCCGCAGCGCCATCTTGCTCTTCCCACGCCCTCACGTAGGAAAGGATCCTGAGCATTGTCACATCAAATTCAGCTACTTGTCCATCTCCGGTGAGCTCGAACCAACCCCCCAGCCTTCCAGTCACCGACGTTCCGAGTGTTTCATGCGCTTCGGGCGCGAGCGGCATCTGGAATGTGGCAGAAACGAAACCTACCGTCACCTCTGCGGCAGAGTACGCACTGCGCACATCAATACTAGTGAAATAGAGCGACTCAATTGGCCCGAAATCCTCAGAGCTTCGATCGGAAAACTCTGGAAAGTTCCCCAAATCTTCGTGATCAACAATTTGATCAATGATCGACAGGAGTATTTCACTCGACAAGGCTTTCATGGTCAGCGACACCTTGGTGCGCGAACAGAGAGCGTCAATCACCGAATCGATGCTGGTGTGATAGTGAAAATCAGAAGATCTCTCACCCAGTTCCTCCACAAGGTCCGGATGCAAGGAATGGTCCCGCTTCGAAGCGGCAAAGTCTTCTGTATTTCCGGAAGCGAAATGAGTGTCCCCTGCCTTCTCGAAGTGGCACCTTTTGACACAGAGCCAAATCGCTGAGTCGCGAGCACCCGTGCCGTTTACCTTCGCCGGCTTTCGCCTCATAGCCTCGCGCTCCAGTGCCTCAATCGCGTCTTCTCCATCCAACTCAAGAACGGCGAATGAGGTCTCCAGCTCCTCCTTCCATTCATCGACAATAGTTTCCAGTGAAGGGAAATAGGCTGCGTTAATTTCGCAGTACTTCGCAAGGTTCGCCACAGCAGCATTGTGCTGGTCGATGGCTTGTTGCACCACCTGCCGCCTAGCATTAATTGACTCCGCCAGCACGACACGAGGAATCGCCACGGTGGCACCAAGGGCAGGGGCTATGCGCAGCAACGTGGAGATTGCAACATTCTTGACCTTTCCTTGTCTGGGCAATAGGTTCGTGTCGAGAACGATCAGCATGATCACCTGTCCGCTACTTCGTCAGCGCGCGAAGAGATTTCATCAGCGAGGGAACTGAAGAGGTTGATGGCATTTCGAGCCCGAGTGTAATGTGCACCCCGGGCCTCGCTTCCATTCAGTTCGAATACAGCCTTGTGTGTCCGCTGAGCAATAGGCACCAAACTAGAGAGGTTGGGCACCTCGCCGATCGATGCCGCACCTGATGGAGGAAGCACCCCGACACCTCCTAGAGATGCCACAATTCCCGATTGGTAAGCATCGGGCATTCGCTCATTCCAATGCTTATACGCCTCTGCTGGTTGGTCGCGATAAACAGTGAACTGTTGACTCACATAACCGAGCGGACTCGGAAGGCCCGGCGGAAGCTCGAAATCAAATTCCAAACCTCTTCTCTCCATTGCCCTCTTCGCTGTACCCCACTCGTCAATCCAGTTGGCAACACTCTTACCAACGCTAGGTAGCGCCGTTAGCGAGAAGAGATCTGGGGCGAGGGGCACCACAAATCCGGTTGAACCAACTATGACGTTTCTGTTTAGCGCTCCGACGTTCGGCCCAAGATCAACGAAGACATAATCAGCCGAGACTTGAGACGCGATTTCCATAATCAACCGATAGATGGCCGTACTCACCTGGAAACCTCGCGGCTGACCCGCTAGAGCCTCAGTCCACCCCGTGGGGGCGAACTCTTCATAATCGCTCAATCGAATGTCCCCCGGTAGGACCCAGGCAGAATCCCTGATTTTTACCGGGCGAATCACCTTGAGAGCGCCTGACCCCTCGACTACGGGGCGCAGGCAAGAATAGATCGTCCCACCCGAACCGAACAATGACTCAACTTTAGTTACGGGCAGGGCAGCGCTTGTCAGGTTGGCCTGCGCGTCAGCATCGATGAAAAGCACTCGCTTCGTTTTCGCCAAAGCGATGCCAATGTTATAGACGAGAGTGGTCTTTCCGACACCACCCTTATGGTTGAAGAAGGAAATGATTTTCATGCAATGTTCTCCATAGTCCGCACAAATTCACGATGTCCCGAAGCGCCCGCAACTTTCGACTGTCGAAGGCAGGGTGGAGATGGGTGGATATATACGCAATTTCCCGAGTGTCTTTTTGCCGCGCCCCTCGATCCAGAGATCGTAGCGAGTCTAGGCTCCTCATTCGACTCTTCCGTCCTACTCGTGACAGTCAGATTGCAGTAATGGAAGATCGCCGTGCCATTCACATGGCGGAACATCCGGTGGCTTACGGGCAGCGGCAAGGATCAGACCACAGGTGAGACCCCGCTCCATCGCAGGTCACTTCGTCGGTGGCTTCAGCACACCCCAAGCTTCCCAAGTTGAGGACTCAGCAACACGTGCCGGCTGCCGTTGCTTGCTCTGGGCGACGGCACTGACAGCGTGGTGAAGGCCGGTGGGGGTGCAGCGAGACACACGCGCGCCTGGTCGGTCGGCCCGCCCGCCGTCGTGGCTGACTGTCGTCGGCTGGGGCTCGTGCCACAACCGTGCCAGATGCAGGGGTCAGCCACGGTCAACGCCGGTGCCCCGCGGTCGAGTAGCCGCCCTCTGCCTCGGTCGACGAAGCCGCAGCTCAGCCCTCAGATCACCCCGCCTCTCTCCTAAAGCGGGTGTCGCAGGTTCGAATCCTGCCGGGGGCACAGCAAGAAGGGCCGGCTCAGAGGTCGTCCTCATGCGGCAGCTCGGCACCGCACTCAACGCGGCGACGGCCGACGCGCCCAACGACACCGACGAGGAACACCTCGCCTCGCGAGCGTGGCCCGAGGTCGTGGCGATCGCCGGACGCCTCGCACAGGTCATGGTCGCGAACGACCTGAAGGAGCTCGTCGCACTGCACGAGTCCGAATCGGCAACCGATGACGTGCTGCCCCGCACATCAGAAGCCGCACCGCAAGCGCACCAGATCGAGCGGGGAACAGCGGGGAACCCCGGCGAAGAGGGACCAGCCTGAAGAGACGGCAGGAGCACCGTTCGCCCAGTTCAGCGCCCTGGCTGGTTCCAACGTTCCGCAGCTTCCCAACTGAGGGCTTGGATGTCAGACCCAGCTGCTAACTTCCGCCGCTCCAAAGAAACGTAGGGGAGATGAGGGCTGATGGGAGCTTCGGAGTGGGACTACTACGTGCCGTACCAGGAGGACCTGAACGCTGCGCTTCAGCAGCTGCGGCGTGAGGTGTTCGAAGCTGGGGACTACTACTGGGTCAACGGCGGCGACTGGCGACCGGAAGAGGAGCGGGAGCGGCGGCCGCAGTCGCTGGAGGAACTGTGGGAGGACGAGTTGGTCCAGGAGGCCGGCACGCACTCAATCCTGGACATCTTCCGCGTCGTGGGGCCTGACGACACCCCGGACTACAACACCGTGGAACCCGTGACGGCCGAGGAAGCGCACGCGTTGCTGGGTACCGACAAGTTGACCCGTGCGCACGTCAAGGACTTCGACGTCTTCCCCCGGTCACGGTGGATCGGACGGTGCGCGGTGCTGCACGACGACGAAGGCCACCCCCAAGAGATTCACTTCTGGGGCCACTCGGGCGACTAGGCCGCAGGCCGAACACAGGGGCTGACATCCACGCCTGACATCAACGAGGGCGTACGCCGGCACATCCGGACGCCCATCGGCGACATGCGCGAGTGAGGACGCAGCCCTCGTAGGCGGTCGGTGATCGAACTCCTAAAGCGGGTGTCGCAGGTTCGAATCCTGCCGGGGGCACCACCGAAGAGGTCCCGGACCGATCATGGTCCGGGACCTTTGACCGTCACTGGCACTACCCGATCCCCCGCACGAGACTGAGCAACGGCTGAGACATCACCTCTGTGCCTGCTTCCGCGAGGCATGGTCTGATGGTCGGTGGCACCGAGCGTCCGGGGCCGTATCCGGGTGAACCATCGGCAATGGGGCACGGACGAAGTGCGACCGGTGCAACCATGGGCCTAGATGTCGGAAGGCGGGTGGAGGCATGGG
Source organism: Streptomyces sp. NPDC126497 (assembly GCF_040302425.1). Classification (NCBI taxonomy): domain Bacteria; kingdom Bacillati; phylum Actinomycetota; class Actinomycetes; order Kitasatosporales; family Streptomycetaceae; genus Streptomyces; species Streptomyces sp. NPDC126497. Next base: position 23,297 of record NZ_JBEORT010000049.1, on the reverse strand, counting down.
TGTCGCGTACGACCACGTGGGCCCGTGGACCCTGGACGATGTCCTCGCTCTCGGTGAGGACACGCATCAGCGGGTCGAACTCGTCGGAGGGGCGCTCCTGATGTCTCCCGCCCCCAGCGTGCCCCATCAGCGGGCTTCACGCCGGCTCGCCGCCCTGCTGGAGCGGGCCGCCGACGAAGCGGGCGCGGACGTCGAGGTCCTGGAAGCCGTGAACATCAGCGTGCCTGACGGGCTCCTCATCCCTGACCTTGTCGTCGCAGATGCCGAAGCAGCCGCCGAGGCGGGCGTCGTCCTCAACAACGCTGCTGTGCTTCTTGTCGTCGAGATCGCGTCACCGGCCACCCGCCTCACCGACCGCAAACTCAAGCCGGCCCTGTACGCCGCGGCCGGCATCGAGCACTACTGGCGCGTCGACCTGGAGCCCGCCCCCACGCTCCACACCGCCATGCGCAACGGTTCCGGCTACCGCGATCTGGCGACCGTCCTGCCTGGCCAGACCGTCCAGATCGACGAGCCGTTCCCTCTCACCATCGATCCGGCCCGACTCGCTCGATAGAGAGACCCGAGCAGCCGGCGCAGCACACATTCGGCACACATGAGGCCGGGAAGCACTGCGAACGGCTGAGAACCAGCGAGGCGTTTTCCGCAGGTCAAGCACTCAGCGGTAATCGTTTCCCCAGGTCACAGCCCCGCCCGGAGGGATCTCCTGAAGCGGGTGTCGCAGGTTCGAATCCTGCCGGGGCACAGCGAGAAGGACCGGCTCAGGAGGGGTTTCCTCCCGGGCCGGCCCTTCGTCGTGTCCGGGTCCGTGCCACACGCGTGCCGCCAATGCCACGCGGATGCCACATTCCCTAACCCGATGGCCTCTCCTCACCCTCGCGGAGCACGTCCCGAACCTGACTCGGACGTCCGAGGACTTGACCAGGACGCGATGACGACCGTCAGGCGCCGGCGGCCGCGGCGTAACGGGCGGCTACGTCCTCCCAGTTCACCAGGTCCCAGAGCTTGGTGACGTAGTCCGGCCGGACGTTCTTGTACTGCAGGTAGTAGGCGTGCTCCCAGGCGTCGAAGACGAGCAGCGGGGTGCTGCCCTGGCCGACGTTGCCGTGGTGGTCGTAGACCTGCTCAACGATCAGCCGCCTGCCCAGGGGCTCCCATGCGAGCACGCCCCAGCCCGAGCCCTGCACGGATGTGGTGGCCACGGTGAGCTGCTTCCTGAAGGCCTCGAAGCCGCCCAGGTGCTCGTCGATCGCGGTCGCCAGCGCTCCGTCGGGGCGGTCGCCGCCGTCCGGGGAGAGGTTCTGCCAGAAGATCGAGTGCAGGACGTGCCCGGAGAGGTTGAAGGCGTAGGTCTTCTCCAGACCGACGAGGCCGGTGGGTGTGATCTGGTCCTTGTCGCGAACCTCGGCGATCTGCTCCAGCGTGTCGTTGGCTCCCTTGACGTAGGCGGCGTGGTGCTTGGCGTGGTGCAGTTCCAGGATCTCCGGCGTGATGGCCGGCGCGAGCGCTGAGTAGTCGTAGGGCAGGTCGGGAAGCGCGTAGGTGCCCATCTGGCGCGTCTCCTTCGGTGAGTTGATCGTCCTGGGACAGCCTACGGCGTTATTGCGAACAACTTGCAACAGCGTCCTGATTGCATCAGCATGAGTTGCGGCGGGGTCGGCCCGTCAGCTTTCGGTGGTGCGGCACCCGACATGGGTGCGGTCCTTCCAGGAAGGTGATCGTCTTCTCAACCGGCGTCCGCCGGATCCGGCCGGCCCCGCGCGCCTCGCCTTCAGCGGGCAGCACGCTCTTCGCACGGCGAGCTCTTCCGCGTCCATGGGCCGCCGGCCGACCTTCCCGCCCACAGCTCGCTTCGAAGGGCTGCCGGGGGGGGCACAGGCGGAAGGGCCGGTCCGGGAGGGGTCCCCTCCCGGACCGGCCCTTCGTCGTGTCCGGGGTCGTGCCACACGCGTGCCGCTGGAGTCCACGCGGGGTCCACGTCCCCCTGGCCGGAGGCCCCTCCCCCGGCGTCGCTGATCATGGCCCCGAGCCGGTCGGCGACGGCCCGGTCCCGGCGCTGGTCATGTGCTGGCAGATCAGCGCGGCCCGGGAGCCGCTGTGCCCCCTCCGCGTCATCGGCTCCCGCGCGCTCGCGCCGGCCGTCGAGGCCGACGGCTGCTGTCGGCGTACCGAGAGAAGGGCTCAGGCGTGTACGACGAACGTGCTCGGTCGTGGGACCGGGAGGACGGCCCTGCGGCCGTGGGGGTGCCCGCGAGCGTCCATGACCCGACGGCTGCCCGAACCCGGGGCACGCGGACGTAGGCTCTCAAAAATGCGGATAGGCGAGTTGTCCAAGCGCACGGGCGTGAGTCCGCGCTCACTGCGGTACTACGAAGAGCAGGGCCTGCTGGCCAGCTCACGCTCCGGCGCGGGGCAGCGTCACTATTCCGATGCCGCGGTCCAGCGCGTGTCGCTCATCCGACAGCTGTTCGACGCGGGTATGTCCAGCAGGGTGATCGCGACCGTGCTGCCGTGTGTGGACCTCCCGGGCGACCTGGACGTCGCCGAGGAGACGTTCACGGCGATGACGCGCGAGCGCGACCGGATCGACGCCGACATCACGCACCTGATCGAGACCCGGGATGCACTCGACGTGCTGATCAGGGCCAACAGCCGACACCGGGCGGAGCTGTCCACGGCCCCGGAACCGGTGGCGCGGTCGACCTGATGCTGTGATCCACGTCTCATCCGGTTGCCCCTCACATCGATGTCAGAGGTGAGGATGGCGACAGCGCCCGGAACCACCGGGCCGGTCATGCGAGAGGCGGCGGAAGATGGGGCAGGCGTGGGGTTTCGGCAGGTATGGCGGGCCCGAGGTACAGGAGTTCTTCGATCGTCCCGACCCCGTCCCCGGTCGCGGCGAGGTGCTGATCCAGGTCGACGTCGCCGGCGTGAATCCCCTCGACCACCTTCTGCGCTCGGGGCTGGTCGACGGGCTCGACGGCGGGCGTCCGTTTCCCCGTGTGCTGGGCATGGAGGCAGCCGGAACCGTGCTCGCCCGGGGCGAGGACGTCGACGGGCTCGAGGTGGGTGACGCGGTCTTCGGCTTCGCACTCACCGGTGGCGGCACCTACGCCGAGACGACGGTGCTGTCCGCGCCGAACACCGCGCGCATCCCGGAGGGGCTGTCCGCGACCGTGGCGGCAACGCTGCCGGTGGCCGGGACGACCGCGGTGGACGTGCTCGACCAGCTCGACCTCCCGGCCGGTGCCACGGTCCTGGTCAACGGAGTCGGGGGCGGGGTCGGCCTCGCCGTCGCCCGGCTGGCCGTCGGGCGCGAGCTGCGTGTGATCGGCACCGGGAGTACCGCCAAACGCGAGCACGCCGAGGCCATCGGGGTGCGGTTCATCGACTACACCGCCGAGGACGTCGCCGCCGCGGCACGCGAGCTGGTTCCGGACGGCTTCGACGGGATCGTCGACCTGGCCGGCGGCACCTCGCTGCGGACGGTCGCTCCGCTGGCCCGGAATCCCCGCGACGTCATCGCCGTGGGTGACATGTCCGTGCCCGATCTCGGTGGGCGTTTCGTCGAGCGTCGCGTCGACCGCGAGAACCTGGAGCGGTCGGCCCGGCTGGCCCTCGACGGGCTCCTCGCACCCGTGATCACCGCGGTCCATCCGCTCTCCGACGCCCCGGCCGCCCTCGCCACCGTCGAGAACGGTCACGCCTCGGGCAAGGTCGTCGTCAAGGTGGCATGAGAAGTGCCCCGGCCGTCCGACGCCGTCGGCCGTCCGTACGCCGCCGCACTGCCCTGATGGCACCTGGCCGGCATGCGCAGGGTGTGGTCGCCGAAGTCCGCGACCGAATCCAGCCTCCCACCGAGCGCCTCCACGGAGCGGGCGATGACGTCCAAGGTGGCGCCCGCACCGTGTTCGATCCGGGAGATCCGGGCGACGCCGACTCCGATCCGCGTCGCCACGTCCCGCTGGGCCGACCCCGACTGCCCGCGCGCTTCGGTGAGTCGGTGACCGCGTGCCTCGGCGGGAAGCCGGCGAGACCCTGCCTCCGCCTCGGCCGGTTGAGGCGACCGGCACGAGCTCGGACGCTCGGACGTCCGTACGGTGGCGCGTCCACCTGGACGCCCGGCACCGCGCCTGCTCCACGGTGCGGGTCGACGGCGGACGGGGTGGGAGCCGGGGTGAGGGGTGGCCCGGGACGTCCTGGAAGGTCCGCCGTCCCGGGTTCCGTCCGGGCGGACCGTGATGAGATGGTGCCGTGAGCCGCGCTGCAGAAGAGACCAATCGCCGTATGCTCCGAGCGCGCGACGTGATGGACCGCGACTACGCGCAGCCGCTGGACGTCCCCGCCCTGGCCCGCGTCGCACACGTGTCGCCGGCCCACTTCACGCGCACCTTCCGGGCCACGTTCGGTGAGACCCCTCACCGCTACCTGCAGCGTCGCCGCGTGGAACGGGCGATGTTCCTGCTGCGGGAGACCGACCGCAGTGTGACGGACATCGGTTTCGAGGTCGGCTTCACCAGCCCGGGCACCTTCAGCCGGACGTTCCGCGACATCGTCGGCCGGTCGCCCCGGACGTACCGCAAGGAGACGGCTGCCGTGAGCGTGCCGACGTGCTTCACGATGGCGTGGACTCGGCCGCATGCCTGACCGGCCGACAGAACGTCCTGCCCACTGAGCAGTTTTGGATAAGTTCTCGTCCCGGCTGATCGCTAGTGTCGGTGTCATGTTCAACGCCATCACGCAGTCACAGATATACGTCCTCGACCAGGACGAGGCCGTCGACTTCTACGTCGGCAAGCTCGGCCTGGAGATCACCGCAGATGTCGACATGGGTTTCATGCGCTGGTTGACCGTCGGCGTACCGGGTCATCCCGAGCGACAGATCCTTCTGGAGAAGCCGGGCCCGCCGGCGATGTCGGAGGAGACGGCGGAGCAGGTGCGCGAGCTGGTGACCAAGGGGGCCATGGGCGGCTGGCTCATCCTCACCACGGACGACTGCCGCAAGACCTACGAGACGCTGCTCGAGAAGGGGGTGGAGTTCACCGAGGAGCCCACCGAGCGTCCGTACGGGATCGACTGCGGTCTGCGTGACCCCTTCGGCAACCGCATCCGCTTCACCCAGCCGAAGGCCTGAAGCACTCCGGCACCCCGACATCCGCGAACGGTCACACCTCGGGTCCGGCGTACGGCACAGCGGAGTCGTACCTGAGCACCTCTGTCCGGCCGCCGTGCCGGTGAGCAGGGGCGGCGGGGGGGGAGGCACGGATCGAACCCCTACGGCGGTGGCTTCCTGGCGCTCGGCGGCATCGGCCAGCCGGCGCAGGCCACCAGTGCGCTGCCGTCCTCGGTGAGGAAGAGCAGGGTGGTCCATGTCCGATCGGCGGAATCGATCATCCCTGTGCGCACGGGCCGCCCATGTTCACGGACGAGCCGCACGGCTCGTTCCAGCCCAAGAGGCTCGAGTCCGTGCATCCGCATGCGCTGAAGGCGGCGCTCGAAGACTCCGACATGCCGGCCCGCGGGCTGTGCCCGATCTCCCACCCAGTAGGTGGCGCCGCTGCGGAGGGTGGCCAGAGCTGTCACGGACGCCTCGTCATCGCCGGTCAACAGCGATTCCAGCACGTGCCGTTCCATGGTCACCCCCGTTCGGATCTCGCGGTACGGCAGCCGGGTACCGCAACCCCAGCGGCCGCTCCTCACGGTAGCGTCCCTCCGGGCCCGCCCAGGGGCCGGTAGGACCGTCACTGACCGATCCGGCCGGAGCCACGCACCGGGAGATCGCGGCCGTGGTGCACCCCCACGGCCGCGCACAAGCGCACCGGATCCAGCGGGGAGCCACGGTGAAGGCGACCGGGCCCGACGAAGCTGCATCGCGGCCGTTCGTCCGGGTCGGCGTCGATCCCGCCCGCACATGATCGCGGCCTCCCCGGCTGAGGGCTCAGGCATCGTCAGTGGTGCCCTCTGGAGTGCGCAGCATCGGCGCCGGCCCGAATGCCCGGGGGCGGGACATGAAGGAGCCCGAACGGTGCGCACTGCTGCGGATCACCGGTGGGTACGGCGGCGGTGTCGTGGTCGAGTCGGACGACTCCCATGTCCCGGGCATCCCGGACGTGAAGGGGCAACTCCCGGTCCACGACGATTTCGTGGCCGGCGTCCTCGACACCCGCGTGGATCCGGGAGACCTGGCCGGACGGGCCCGCGTACCGGACGAGGTCGCCGCGGGGCGGAACACGGCCGACGACCGGCCGTCCGGGCCTCGTTCGCGTGGGACGCCGGCGCCGGGAACAAACGACCGCGCCGGGAACAGCCGGACCGGCCGGCGCGGTTACACCGGCCGGGGGACCGGCGCCGCACGGGTGGGGGACACGGAGATCACGAGATCGTCGGCTCCACCGGGATCCGGGCCCCGGGACCGCGGCACGCCCGCCGCGCACTCGGACCACGACGTATGTCTGCTGGAGGACTGTTCCATGACTGACCGGCCCTTGACGCTCATGGCGGTACACGCCCACCCCGACGACGAGGCCACCGGAACCGGAGGGGTCCTCGCGCGGTACGCGGCGGAAGGCATCCGCACGGTCCTCGTGACGTGCACCGACGGCGGTTGCGGTGACGGACCGGGGGGCGTCAAGCCGGGCGAGCCCGGGCACGATCCGGCGGCGGTCGCCCTGCTGCGCCGTCGGGAACTCGAGGCGAGCTGTGAGGTCCTGAAGATCAGCGATCTGGAGATGCTGGACTACGCCGACTCCGGGATGATGGGCTGGCCGAGCAACGACGCCCCCGGGTCCTTCTGGCGGACCCCCGTGCAGGAGGGCGCGACCCGACTCGCGGAACTCATGCGGCACTACCGGCCTGATGTGGTCGTCACCTACGACGAGAACGGCTTCTACGGCCACCCCGACCACATCCAGGCCCACCGCATCACGATGGCGGCGCTGGAGATGACCGCGCTGACGCCGAAGGTGTACTGGACCACGGTGCCCCGCTCGGCGATGCAGCGGTTCGACGAGGTCATGCGCGAGTTCCATCCGGACATGCCGGAGCCGGATCCTGCCGAGGCCGCCGCGATGGCCGAGATCGGCCTGCCCGACGACGAGATCACCACATGGGTGGACACCACCGCGTTCAGCGGTCAGAAGTTCGACGCGTTGGCCGCGCACGCCAGTCAGGGCGAGAACATCTTCTTCCTCAAGATGGGCAAGGAGAGGTTCGGCGAGTTGATGGGCATGGAGACCTTCGTCCGTGTCCAGGACGCCACCGGCGCGGCCCTGCCCGAGAACGATCTCTTCGCCGGACTGCGCTGATCCGCCCGTCCGGCCCCCGCGCAGGGGGGGGAGGCCTGCGGGCCGCTGTCGCGCGGACGTCGCGAGAACCCGGCGGACCCGGGCGGGGCCGGGGTCGCGGAGCATGACCCGGTCCGCGCGCAGCCGCCCGACCAGTGCGACGGGCAGGCCGGCAGGAGCGTGGGGCGGGTGGGCGGCGCCGCAGCCGGAATCCGCCATGGGCGGGATGCCCGGATCGTCCGGTCTCCGGTGACCCGCGCTCGTCGGCCCCACCCGGAGGAGAACGTCCACTCCGTCCGCGGACGCCCCGCGGCGGTCCGGGTGAGCAGGCGGGCCAGGGCTCGGCCGGCGGTCCGGGGGCGGGTGGTGCTGCCGCCGGTGCAGCGCAGCCGCCCGCGGTGTCGTACCGGCCCAGGGGCGACTGCGCGATCCCCGCTGCCGCGCGGTGGGAAAAGCCGGAACGGGACCGATCGGACAGTTGAGCTGTCATACGATCCCCTGCACAGGTGGCGATCGGCGACTCGAGGACGACGCATGGTTACCGGCTTGGTGGTGGACTCCCAAGGGTTTGAACTGGTCGTTTCCGGCCAACGGGTCGGCTCGCGCCGGACGTTGCGCACCTCCGACATCGACCTGCTCAACGCTCTCGCCGACCGGTATGTGGATGCCGTGCGTGCCGGCTCCAGGGAACAGGTGTTGCTCGGGGTGGGACGCGAGTTGTACCGGTGGCTCGACGGCGACCTCGGCCAGCTGACGCGCCTGCTCGACGCGGCTCCGCCGCCGCTGTCGTTCGAAGTCGTGGCGCCGGCCAGACCGTCTGCGGCTGCGTGGGCACTGCTACGGGCTCCGTTCGAGCTGCTGGTCACCCCCGAGGACGGATTTCTGGCCGAGGCCCCGCAGTCGTTCGCTGTGGCGCGTCGGCTCGGCCGGCCGGGCCCCGTGCAGGCTCCGGACGGATACCGGCTCGGGGTGGCGTTCATGGCGTCGGCGCCCCGGGGCCAGCACGAACTGGATTACGAGGCCGAGGAGATGGCCATTCTCAAGGCCGTCGGGGAGGCAAGCCTCGACCTTGTGGTCGAGGACTCCGGCAATCCCGAGCGTCTCGGGCTGCGTTTGGCCGAGCTCGGCGGAATGCCGGTGGTTCATCTGTCGTGTCACGGGCTGCACAACTGGCGGCCGGAGCCGGTCGGACCCGCCACCCCCGTCCTGTTGATGGAAGACGATGTGGGTGACGGACTTCCGACCAGCGCGGACACTCTGGTGAGCCTGTTGACTCCTCGGCCGCGGCTGGCGTTCGTGTCGGCCTGTCTGACCGCCACCGGTGCCGACGTGGCCGGGCATGTTCCCGCCGGAGCCGGCCGCCGCGGCGGTGCGACAGCCGAGCCGGGCGTGCCGGTGGCGCACTCGATGGCCACCGGTCTGGTGGCCGCCGGGATTCCTGCGGTCATCGGCTGGGACGGCTCGGTCAGCGACCGGGCCGCCACGCTGTTCGCCGAGCACCTGTATCAGCAGCTCAGCCGTCGTGTCGACGTGGCCGAGGCCGTCGCCCGTGCTCGCCGCCGCCTGCTGGCCTGCTCCGATGAGGTCCTGCGCGCCGATTGGCACCTGGCGCGGCTGTGGCTGGGGCCGGCCGGTGGCGGCCCTCTGGTGGCGGGAACCCGCAAGCGCCAGATGGTGCCCGCGCACCATGTGACCAAGACGTTCCTGGACCGCAAGCACGAGTTGCCGGTCGCGGCCGCGGAGATGTTCGTCGGCCGGCGTCCGGAGATGCAACGCGCGCTGCGGGCCCTGCGCGGCGGGCAGAAGGCCGGCGTGCTGCTCCACGGGCAGGGCCGGCTGGGCAAGTCGAGCCTGGCCGCCCGGATCGCCGACCGTCATCCCAACCGGGCCGTCGCGGTCGTGTTCGGTGACTACACCCCGGCGGCGATCCTCGACGCCGTCGCCGACGCCGTCGCCGCCAACCCTGCTGCCCGCACCCTTGTCGACGCCAGGCGCGACGAGGTGCGCCACCAACCGGAGCGCCTCAAGCCCCTTCTGATCGATCTGCTGGCCGGCCCCTGCGCCCAGGAGCTCGACGACGGTGGCAAGCCCCTCCTGCTGGTCATCGACGATCTCGAACAGATCCTGACCGCCGACCCCGGCGGCCCGCACCGGCTCGACCCTGAGCACGCCGCTGTGCTCGCCGACGTCCTCTCCGCCTTCGACCCCGCCCTCACGGACAGCCGGCTGCTGATCACCAGCCGCTACACCTTCACGCTCGACGGCCTGGAAGCCAGGCTGGAACCGGTCCAGTTGCAGCCCTTGTCACCGGCCGCCCGGCGCAAACTCCACCGCCGTCAGCAGGACCTCGCTCCGGCCGAGTACCTGACCCAGCGCGCCGACCTGGCCCAGCGGGCCCTGGACGTCAGCTGCGGCAACCCCGGACTTCAGGACCTCATCGGGCTGCGCCTGGTCTACAGCAGCGAGGTCGACCGAACACGCGCCGAAGCCGCCGTCGCCGACATGGAGGAATACCTTCACCGGGGTGACCTCCCCGCCGACAACGCCGACATCGGCACGTTCCTCGAGAACCTGGCCCTCGACACCCTCCTCGACCAGGCCGGCCCCGCCCACCGCGACCTGTTACGGGCCTGCACCCTGTTCGCACTCCCCGTCCCGCAGCCCGTCATCGACGTCCTCGCCGAGGCGGTCGGCGGATCGGCGTCCCGCCTGAGCGGCCTCGGGCTCCTCGACGCCTTTCCCGATCAATACCGCCCCGACGTTCCGGCCCTGGCCGTCAACGCCCTCGCGGCCGGACGTCTGGCCCCCCTCACCTCCGACGAACGGACCGCCCTCGCCACCCTGGCCGTCGAACCGCTGTACCACCGGTGGGGCGGTGCCGCACCCGCTCCCGCCCCTGCCCGCGGCAGCGATCTGGACCTGCAGCTGACCCGCCTCGCTCTGGCCGCCGACAACCCGGCCATCACCGCCGACTGCGCCGCTGCGGCCGTGTCCGCCCTGCGGCAGGGCCCGGCCTCCACCGCTGCCGAACTCGGCCACCAGGCGGTCGCTCTCCTCGACCGCCACAGCCACGAGGTTCCTGTCACCCTGCTGCGGGCCGTCGCCGACGCGGCCGTCACCAGCGGCGACGGCGACTCCGCCGACACCCTGCTCCAGCGTGCCGTCCGGCAGAGCCGCACCAACGACCGGCAGACCGACCCGGCCGGTCACGCAGTCCTCCTCTACGAACACGCCAACCGGCTGATCACCCGCGGTGAGCTCGACCAGGCCGAGGATCAGCTCCACCAGGCCCGTCGGCTGTTCACCGGCGTCGGCAACAGCCGCGGGGCCGCGCTCACCTGGGGGAAGCTCGCCGACATCCACCAGCAACGCGGCGAGACCGACGAAGCACTCCGCATCCACCGCGAAGTCGAACTGCCCGTGTACGAACGCATCGGTGACACCCGCGAGGCCGCGGTCGCCTGGGGGAAGATCGCCGACATCCTCCAGCAACGCGGCGAGACCGACGAAGCACTCCGCATCCACCACGAAGTCGCCCTGCCCGTGTACGAACGCATCGGTGACACCCGCTCCACCGCGGTCACCTGGGGCAAGATCGCCGACATCCTCAAGCAGCGCGGCGAAGTCGACGAAGCGCTTCGCATCCGCCGCGAGGTCGAACTGCCCGTGTACGAACGCATCGGTGACACCCAGGAGGCCGCGATCACCTGGGGCAAGATCGCCGACATCCACAAACAGCGCGGCGAGATCGACGAAGCACTCCGCATCCACCACGAAGTCGAACTGCCCGTGTACGAACGCATCGGCGCCAGCCGCGAGGCCGCGGTCACCTGGGGCAAGATCGCCGACATCCACAAACAGCGCGGCGAGATCGACGAAGCACTCCGCATCCGCCGCGAGGTCACCCTGCCCGTGTACGAACGCATCGGTGACACCCGCTCCACCACGGTCACCTGGGGGAAGATCGCCGACATCCTCCAGCAACGCGGCGAGACCGACGAAGCACTCCGCATCCACCGCGAAGTCGAACTGCCCGTCTACGAACGCATCGGTGACACCCAGGAGGCCGCGGTCACCTGGGGGAAGATCGCCTATATCCACAAACAGCGCGGCGAGATCGACGAAGCACTCCGCATCCACCGCGAGGTCACCCTGCCCGTGTACGAACGCATCGGCGACACCCGCTCCACCGCGATCACCTGGGGCAAGATCGCCGACATCCTCCAGCAACGCGGCGAGACCGACGAAGCACTCCGCATCCACCGCGAAGTCGAACTGCCCGTCTACGAACGCATCGGTGAC
>NZ_JBEORT010000049.1:0-11614 GCF_040302425.1 Streptomyces sp. NPDC126497 | reverse complement strand
ACACCCAGGAGGCCGCGATCACCTGGGGGAGAATTGCCGACATCCTCAAACAGCGCGGTGAGACCGACGAAGCGCTCCGCATCTACCACGAGGTCGAACTGCCCGTGTACGAGCGCATCGGTGCCAGCCGCGAGACCGCGGTCACCTGGGGCAAGATCGCCGACATCCTCCAGCAACGCGGCGAGACCGACGAAGCACTCCGCATCCACCACGAGGTCACCCTGCCCGTGTACGAGCGCATCGGTGCCAGGCACGAGACCGCGGTCACCTGGGGCAAGATCGCCGACATCCTCCAGCAACGCGGCGAGACCGACGAAGCACTCCGCATCCGCCGCGAGGTCACCCTGCCCGTGTACGAACGCATCGGTGACACCCGCTCCACCGCGATCACCTGGGGCAAGATCGCCGACATCCTCCAGCAACGCGGCGAGACCGACGAAGCACTCCGCATCCACCACGAAGTCGCCCTGCCCGTGTACGAACGCATCGGTGACACCCGCTCCACCGCGGTCACCTGGGGCAAGATCGCCGACATCCACGAACAGCGCGGCGAGATCGACGAAGCACGTGAACTACACCTCAAGTGCCTGGAAGCCAATAAGCAGCTGGGCGACATGGCGGCCATCGCGATCACCACCTGGAATCTGGCGCAAATCGATCTGAGTCGCCAGGACTTCGACGCGGCACAGTCCAGGATGATCACCTCGTTTCAACTTTTCTTGAAGCTGAAACAGCCGGACGGCATCGCAGTCGTCGGGGTCAACCTGGGCAGATTTCTCCTGGCGGCGGGTGAACGCGAGTCGGCGCGGACGGTGTTGCAGATGAGCCGGGCAGCCGCCGCCGGCATCGATTTCACGGACGCCGTTGACCTGCTTGACGAACTGCTGAGCGCCATCGACAACGAGGACGAGGGAAAATGATCATTGAGCTTGCCGGAGTCGACGTCGAGGCAGCCAGGAAGAGCGTCGGCGAGTTGACCGCAAGCTGGGGTTACCCGGCCGAACCGGCATCGACGCCGGGACCCGCACCCGGTCCGGAGACCAAGGGAGTCGATCCCGTCGCGGTGACATCCCTGATCGTGTCCGTTCCCTCGGCCATGCTCGCCGTCGCGGACATCGCCGACCGTATCCGCAAACGACGCCGTGCGGGCGAGCTCATCGAACGCGCCCGACAGCTCAGGACACAGCAGGGGGCGGCACGGCTCGTGTGCGGGGACCGCTCCGTCGACCTGGCCACCCTCACTCCCGACCAGCTCCTGGACCTCATCGCCGACGAGCCGACGACAGGGTGATGCTCCGGCCGCGGCCGGATGGTCCGAACCCGGCTCGCCCCCAGGGGCTCCGCCCTGTCCCAGCGGGAGGACGACGGCCGGCAGGCATGCCGGACGCCATGGAGGTGCAGCGGTCGACATGTCCGGTGTCGCAGGCCCGCGTCCTGCCGGGACACAGGACGAAGGGCCGGTCAGCCCAGCGGGGCGGTGGTGTCGCGCAGGGTGGCCAGGACCGGGGCGTACATGCGGGCCTTGATGGTGCCGAGGGTGGCGCCGGCCTTGTTCACCTGGGCCTGGGCGATCTCGACGGCGGTGGAGCGCACGGCCTCCTCGGGGACCGCCCGGTCGACGATGCCGGCGGCCGCGGCGTCGGCACCACCGTAGCGGCGGGCGGTGACCATGGCCTCGTGCGCGGTCTGCGGCGCCAGCCGGGACTGGATGAGGGCGGCCATGCCGGGGGTGAAGGGGATGTCGATGTCCGCTTCGGGCAGGCACCAGTAGCCGCGGTCGGCGCGCATGACGCGGAAGTCGTGGGCGAGGGAGAACATCGCGCCGGCGGCGAACGTGTGGCCCTGCAGCGCCGCCACCGTGACGACCGGCAGCGACAGCATCCGCGCGAACAGCTCGTGCACGGAGACGACGTAGTCGTGGTACCGGTCGGCGTTGGCGGACAGCCACTCCAGGTCGAGCCCGTTGGAGTAGAACTTGCCGGTGGCGGCGGTGACCAGGGCGCGGGGCCCCTCCGCCTTCTCCACCTCGTCGAGCGCGGCGCCGACCGCGCCGACCCAGTCGGGGTGGAAACGGTTCTCGCCGTCCCCCAGGTCGAGGACGAAGACGTTTTCCTGACGGTCGAGCGAGGGCATGACGGCTCCTTCGGCAAGCGGTCTACTCATCGGTAACTTACGGGGCACGGCGTGGGTCACGCAAGACGGGTGAGCCCGGGGCGCGCGCTTCCCGGAGCTTCGGCGTTCGGGCCCCCGACCACGCCGCACCTGCGCGTCGCCCCCGCCCGGCCGGCACACGGGAAAAACACGGGAGCGATGTCACGGCCGTGCGATAGAAAGACTGTTCGGCCGGCAGCATCCTCCGTGGGCACGCGGGGATCACGGCGTGGTTCTTCACCCGACCCTGGGGGATCGATGTTCGCAAGACGAGCGGCCTGGGCCACCATGGGCACCATCGCACTTCTCACGGCCGGCACCCCGGCGGCGAACGCCGTGGAGGGGCAGGCCCCCGACGTCCGGTGGGCGAGCAGCGTCTCGGACGACCTCGGCACCCTGCAGATCGGTGTCGCCTCCGACAGCGACATCACGGAGATCAGGGCGCACATAGTCTCCGCGGCCACACAGCAGGAAGTCGCCGTCGTGGAGAACGACGCCTTCGACCTCGTCTCCGGTACGCCGGACAACGGCGTGTGGCACACGAAGCAGCCCCTGGACCTTGCCGACCTGGGCAGCTACACCGTCCGCGTCGAGGCCACGGACGCCGACGGCGACCGCACCACCGACAACTCCGCCGGCTCCCTCGCCTACTACGTCGCAGCGGTGTTCGAGGACGTGCGCACCGACCGTTCGGAGATCGACATCGACCACCGCCAGGTGCGGGTCGACGGCACCCTGAAGGGACGGTGGCCGGCGACCCGCGAGCTGAAGCCGCTGGCGGACCATCCGGTGGACCTCACCGTGGACTACTGGACGGAGGACACCGTCCGCACCGACGCCGACGGACACTTCTCCGGCACGGTCACCGTGAACGACGCGGTGCCGGTCCAGGCCGTGTACCGGCACGTCAACGAACACCCCCACGTCGTGTACGGCGAGTCCCCGTCCACGCAGATCGACGTCCGGCAGGTGGCCACCCGCTGGACCGTCCAGGAGCCGGCCAGGGCCCGGACGATCGACTTCGGGCAGCAGGTCACCTTCGCGGCGACGCTGGAGCGCGAGACCCCGCAGGGATGGGTGCCCTTCGGGGGACAGAGCGGCGGAGTGCTCTTCGAGCCCTCCAACGGCGGTCAGTTCGACACCGTCGGCTACTTCACGACGGGCGAGGACGGCGAGGTCACCTTCACCCACGCCCCGTGGGAAACCGGCAGCTTCCACGTGGCGTCGCACAGCGACGACCCGTTCATCGCCCCCGCCTCCACGAACAGCGCCCGGATCACCGTTCTGCGCGCCTCGGTCTTCACCTCGTTCTCGGCCACCCGTACGCAGGACCGCGGTGTGCGCGTCGAGGGTGTGATGGACTTCCCCGACGGCTGGACGCCCGCCACCGTCCCGGTGCGCATCCAGTACTCGCGGGACGGCAGGCGGTGGACGGACCTGCTCACGACGGAGGCCACCTGGTCCGGGAGCGGCCACGCCTTCTCGGCCGACGTCACCGGTGCGCGGCGCGGTTACTTCCGCGCCCACTTCGAGGCGACCGAGTCGTTCCGCGCGGCGACGTCGGAGACCGTGAAGGCGAGCCGCTGACGTCCACGCCGGCATCGGCGACGCCGTGGAGCCGGCCCGGGGCGGGCCCGGCGCCGCCTCCTGCGCCGCCCCGGCATCGACCCCGTGGCGCGGACTCCCCCCGAGCCGGCTTCAGGCGGATTCGCGTTCCACCGGGAGCCACAGTTCCGCGTCGGCCTCGGTCCCGTCCGCGGACAGGGTGGTGCGCAGGATCTCGGGGCCGGGGCGGCCGCGGTACGGGTTGGACGGGAACCACTGGGTGAAGACGTCCCGCCACAGCTCCTGGATGGCCTGCGGGGCCGGTCCCGAGGTGGTGAAGACCGCCCAGGTGCCGGCCGGGACGGCGAGTTCCGTGGTGCCCTCGGGGGCGGCCGCTGTCGTGATCACCCCGTGGTAGTAGTCGAGTTCGGTGCCCTCGGCGCGGCTCGGGTCCAGGTCGTCGCAGACCGCGACGGTGCCCCGCGGCTCCTGGTCCGAGAGCTTCTCCAGGCGTTCCCGCGTCCGCGGGTCGATCCCGCGGACGAAGTCGACGATGGCCCGGTTCGGTCCGCTGTGCACCAGCGGTACCCGGGCCTTGAGCCCGACGACCCTGAAGTCCGCCCGTTCCACCACGCGGTAGCGCATGCTGCTGTTCCCTTCGACGGTGAGGCGGAAGGACAACCGGGGCTGGGAGACGAGTGCGGCGCCGGTACGGCGTGCCTCGCCCGGTCCGATGCCGTGCACGGCGCGGAACGCCCGGGCGAACGCCTCGCCCGAGCCGTAGCCGTAGCGCACCGCGATCTCCAGCAGCGTCTCCCGCCCCGCGAGCACCTCGGCGCCCGCGACCGTGAGCCGGCGGCGCCGTACGTACTCCGACAGCGGCATGCCCGCGAGCGCGGAGAACATCCGGCGCAGGTGGTACTCCGAGGTGGCCGCGACGCGGGCCAGTCCGGTCGCGTCGATCTGCCGGTCGAGACGGCCCTCGATGTGTTCCAGGGCCTGGTTGAGACGCTCCAGCACTCCCGGTCCCCTTCCTCTTTGACGCTCACCACGCTAGGGAGCGGGCCCCCTCCCCGACCCGACATTCCGTGCCCGATCCGGTCCGGCCACGGACGGTCCGGGTCACGTGGCGCCGGTGTCCGTCCCGTGCAGCGCCCGGGCCAGCAGCAGGGCGCCCCCGGCCACCGCCCCCGCCGCCAGGACGCCGTGCGTGGAACGCCAGGACAGCACCGACCACCGGGACCGCGCGGAGAACAGTGATCCCGTGCTCAGCCATGAGCCGGCGGAGACCAGCGACAGGGCGCTCCCGATCGATCCGGCCGACAGGGCGCTCCCGATCGAGGCGACCGACAGGGCGCTCCCGATCGACCCGACCGACAGGGCCGACCCGACGGATCCCACGGACAGCACCGAGCCCACCGAGCCGATCGACAGCACGGAGTCCTGCGACCACAACGACAGCACCGAGCCGGAGGACGTGCGACGGGTCTTCTGGGCGAGCGGCTTCGTCATGGGGCCATCCTGCCCGCCGGTCGTCCCTCCCGGGAACCACCGCCCTCGCGGCGACGGCGGAGCCGCCGTGCGTGAGGGGATCGACGGGGTCCGGCAGGGCCCGGGCGGCACAACCGGTTGACATGGGAGCGCGGCGCGGGGGCATTCGGAACGAACAAGCCAAGTGCAAGGAAATCGCGGCCCGTTCGGTCCGTGCAACCGACAACCGGGAGTATCCAATGACGAGTTACGGCAGCTCTTCCGCCGCTTCCTCCGGCTCGCGCACCAACGGCCTGGCGATAGCGAGCCTGTCCTGCGGCGTCGTCGGACTGTTCTTCCTGAACATGGTCCTGGGCCCCCTGGCCATCATCTTCGGCGCCGTCGCCCGCCGCCAGGCGGGCGGGAACGGCTCCGGGATGGCGAAGGCCGGCATCGTCCTCGGCGTCGTCGACGTGGTCCTGTGGCTCGTGCTGCTGCTCGTCGCCGCGAACAACGGCGGGTTCAGCTGGTACGTGGGCGGCTGACGCCCCCGTCGGCGGGTGGGAGGGCGGGTCGGTCCCGGGGTGGGCCGGCCCGCTCCGGCGCGAAAGCGGAAGGGAGCGCCGGTGCGGTGCTCCGGTGTTCGTCGACTTCCGCCGCACAAGAGCTAATTGATCCAAGAGGTCGCCCCATTCGGTGCCGAGGGCGCCCGGAACGAGCAGGGCACGTTGGCGCAAGCGCCGGTGGTACCGGCCGGGCCCACGTCGACGAGGGCCTCGGCGGGACCGGGCGGCGGTGCGCCCGTCGCGGGACGGGGTCGCGGGCACGGAGCGGATGCCGTGACCGCCGCCCGGAGTCGCCCCCTGCCTGCCGTTGCCCCTGACCGGCCAACCCCTGCCGGTGGCCGGCGGCGGTCGTGCCGGGTTCCGGCGCCTCGCTCGGGTGCGGCCCGCCTTGACGGCGTGGTCCGGCGCTCTTACGCTAACGACGTTAGAAATTCTAACGCCGTTAGTTCTGTGCGGTGCGGACCGGTGTCGCGCCGTCTCAGGGCAAGGAGACTCACATGCGTACGCGTACTTTCGTTCCCGGCCTCGCCGTCGTGGTGGCCGCGGCGGCTCTGATGGCCGGCACGGTCGGTGCCGGACCCGCGGCCTCTTCCGAGGCGTCGCCCGGTCAGCGGGCCGCACAGGCCGGGACGCGGCAGGTCGTGGACGCGGCGAAGCACGAGAAGGAGCGGGTGCCGGAGATCGGGCGGCGCTGGGCCGCCGCGTGGGCGACGGGCGACACCCACGATCTCGCCCGTCTGTACACCAAGGACGCGGTCTACACCGACCGCGCCCTCAACCTGGTGTTCCGCGGCCCTGAGGGGGTCGAGGAGTGGGAAACCGGGTCCCATCAGCTCATCGAGGATCTCCGGCTCGAGACGACCGGCGGGTTCCGCGGGCGGGACGGGGTCGTGGTCGAGGGGGTGTTCAGCGGCCACATCGCCGGTGCGCCCCGTCCGTTCGCAGTCCCGGTCGTGACCGTGCTGCGGTTGCGCGGCAACCTGATCCGGTCGAGCAGTGACTACTACAACCGGACCGAGATCCTGAGCGATTCCGGCCTGCCCGCGGACTGGACCCCGCCCGGCAGCTGATGCCGCCCGCCGAGCCCGCCGTCCCGCCCCCGCGGGGCGGCGGGCTCGGCGCGAGGTGGCCGCCGTCGCGGGCGGCAGTCGTCCCGCCCCGGTCCGGTTCCAGCGGTTGATCTCCACCGGGGCCGGGCAGCACCGGCGGACGGGCCGGCGACGGGGCCCGGCCCGGTTCGCGGAAACCGAACCGGACCCGGGTCGTTTCGGTGCCTACGCGTTCACCGGGAGGTCCGCCCGCCAGCCGCGGAGCAGTGTGTGCATCGCCTTCCGGGCGAGCTGCTGGGCGCGCTCGTTGCCGACGGTGCCGATGCGGCCGAGCGCCGCCAGGCCGGACAGCGTGCCCCAAATGATGTCGCAGGCTTCGTCGAAATCGGCCAGGGCCACGTCATGGGCGTCCGACCACGTGGTGAGGAGTTCCCTCAGGAGGCCGATCGCGGGGGCCGCCGCGCGCAAGCGCTCATCCGCGTCGACGGTGCTGTCGTTCATCACCTGGTACAGGTGCGGGTGCTCGCCGGCGAACCGGACGCTCTCGGCCGCGAGCAGCAGGAAGCGCCGGTCGACGTCGGGTTCCTCCGCGGCCTGCCGCAGCTCGGCCGTCATCAGGCGGTGGCCGTGAGCGACGAGCTCCAGCACGAGCGCTTCCTTGTTGGCGAAGTGCTGGTAGACGACGGGGGCGGAGTATTCGACGGCGGTCGCTATGCGCCGGATCGTCAACGCCGTGACACCCTCGTTCTCGAGGATGTGCAACGCGGCCTCGATGATTCGTTCGCGGGTGTTCGCGCGTTCGCGGGCCCGTCTGGCGCTGGTCGGCATCGTCGGCCCCTCGCTTCCCGCATGTCCTCGACGCGAGCCGCCGGCGTCGGCGGCACCGTCACGGCACAGCCATCCTAACAACGTTAGGAGGTCTCGGCGGAACACTCCGTGTGCGGCACGACCGGCTCCGCGGGACGCACCGTCGCCCCGGGCGGACCCCGCCGCTTCCGAGGTTGCGGAACCAGCCGCTGCGGAAGGGTGACCACCGGGGCGTCGCCCGGCGCGGCAAAGGGACCGGGGCGCCATTCCGCCGGGCGCCGTGGGACTAGGCTCCCCTTCATGACGACTGCAGAGAACGACGGCTCCTCCCCCCTCGGCGTCGAGATCGGCGCGCTGAACGGCGGCTCCGCCGACCTCGCCCAGTACGCGGGGCGGGCCGTGCTCGTGGTGAACGTGGCCTCCAAGTGCGGGCTGACCCCGCAGTACGCCGGTCTGGAGCGGCTGCACGAGCGGTACGCGGAGCAGGGCTTCACCGTGCTCGGCGTGCCCTGCAACCAGTTCCTCGGACAGGAGCCGGGCAGCGCGGAGGAGATCGCCGAGTTCTGTTCGGCGACGTACGGGGTGACCTTCCCGATGACCGAGAAGGTCGAGGTCAACGGGGACGGACGGCACGCCCTGTACGAGCGCCTGGTCGGCTTCGCCGATGCCGAGGGGCACACCGGGGACATCCGCTGGAACTTCGAGAAGTTCCTGATCGGCCGGGACGGCGAGGTCGTCGCCCGGTTCTCGCCGCAGACCGAGCCGGAGTCCGCTCAGGTCGTGGCGGCGGTGGAGAAGGCGCTCGGCTGACCCCTGCCCCGCCCCCTGCCCTGGAGCAGGGGGCGCGTCCGTCGCCGGACGGAGGAGCCGCCCCTGCCGAGAGGGTACGGGCCGAACCCTCTCGGCTAGGACGGCGAACTGGTCGAGAGGGCCCTGCGGGCGGTGCGCGGAGGTCCGGTGACCGCCCGGTGGGCGGCCGCCTGGCCGGTCAGCTCTTGACCGAGGCCACGAAAGCGCTCCACGCGTCCGCGGGAAAGGCCAGCTTCGGACCCTCGGGGACCTTGGTGTCCCCGAGCTCCAGCGCCGCCTCGGTGGTCGACCTGACCATCACGCACGCGCCGTTGTTGTTGGTGTGGGAGGACGTCGTCCACGTTTCCGTGGCGCCCAGACGAATTGCCATGTTCGCTCCGTAGCCAGATGCCGAGTTGCTGTCACCGGCCTGCGCGTTCCGGCATGGACCCGCAGAACGGATTTCGCCAACCCTCGCTGGTGGTTGGCGTGATCGACGCTACCCGCCCACCTCTTCCTTCGAAGCGGCCATTCACTCGACCGGGTGGCATATACCAGGCGAGTCTTCCAAAGCGGCATGCCAGTGGTGTAGCATCCCGCCACCCCTCGGGTCGGAGCTCAGCGTGCGTACTCCTTCGCCAGCCGCTCGATGCGCTGCCGGGACTGTTCCACGTTCAGCGACTGGGCCCGCAGGTGCTCGTACATCACCGTGTACTTCTGCACGTCGTGCGGCTTCTCCAGGTACAGGTCGCTGGTGACGCCCTCGATGTAGACGACGCTGGAGTCGGCCGCGTCGGCGAACTCCAGGATCGAGTACTGGCCGTTGATGCCGGCGTGCGCGCCGACCTCGAACGGCAGCACCTGCACGGTGACGTGCGGCAGCTGGGACATCTCCATGACGTGCTCCAGCTGTTCCCGCATCACCTGCCGGCTCCCGACGACCCGGTGCAGCGCCGCCTCGTCCAGCACCACCCACAGCCGCAGCGGGTCCTTCTCGGCGGTGATCCGGCCCTGCCGGCGCAGCCGGACCTCGACCCGCTTGTCGTTGTCCTGCTCGGACGACTCCGGCGAGCCGCCCTGGACGATCGCCTCGGCGTACGCGCGGGTCTGCAGCAGGCCGGTGATGATCTGCGGCTCGTAGACGCGGAGCGACTCCGCGTCCGTCTCCAGACCGATGTAGACGCTGTACGGGATGTCGCCGAAGGCGTGCCACCAGCCCTGCTGGCGCGAGTCCTTGGCCATCTGCATCAGCGACTCGACGACCCGCTGGTCCTCCACCTCGTAGACGCCGCACAGATCGCGGACGTCACGCTGGCTGATGCTGCGCCTGCCGTTCTCCAGACGGCTGATCTTCGACTGCGACACCAGCAGCCGCTCCGCCACCTCCTCGGCGGTCATGCCCTTGACCTCGCGGAGCCGGCGCAGCTCCTGGCCCAGCCGGCGTCGCCTGACGGTGGGATTGACATTGGACGCCACGGGACGTGCACCTCCGGCTGCGTGCCTCGTACTTGCCACTTCGTGTGTCTGCTGGGGTGCAGACTGCCACCAAGGCGCTTCCCGCCGCTGGAAAATGGTGGATATACGACGGATGCGCGCCACCCCACCGCAGGATGACGGAGGGTGAGGTAAGGGGCACCGGCCGCGGGTACGCCGAGCGGGGCGGGGAGAACCCGTGTGTTCTCCCCGCCCCGTTCGGACTGCGGCTCCCGTGACCGGGTCTTTCGGTACCGCGGATCCGTCGGCCGTGCCGTGCCGCCCGCCCGGGGACGTACGGCTCAGTGGGCCACGGCGCGTGCCATGGATCCGTGGTGCGGTTGCGCCGGAACGCCTCGGGCGGGTTCCGGTGCGCCCCGGCCGCCGGCGGGGGCCTGTCGGCCTGCCGGAGCGGGGCTGCGGCGCGGCTGGACCGCCACGCCGTTCTGGACGTCCATCACGGCGTGCGCGACGAGGCCGCCCATCGGGTCGTGCCGGATCAGGTCCCGCAACCGGGAACGCGAGGAGCGTCCCTCGTTCCCCGGGTACAGGTGCTTGCCGAGGCCGACCGCGTGCGCCAGTGCGGCGAGCGCCGCGGTCCGCGGGTCCGGCGGGACCCCGGTGCGGATCGCGGAGTCCAGCCGGGCCCTGATCTCCCGGCTGATCTCGGTGTCCGTCGCCTGGTAGCGAGTCGTCGGCAGCACCCCGCACATCTGTCCGGCCACGGCGTGCACCATGCCGCACCGCTCCAGATGCGAGAGGTAGGTCTGGCGCAGCCCGAGACGCGGCCCGCCGATCCAGTGGACCGCCCGCACCGGAGCGCCGCGCCTTCGCAGCAGCTCCAACGCGCAGTCCAGTGTTGGGTCTCCAGTCGGCCGTGGCACCACCACGGCGATACGATCCCCGTCTGGGGCTATCCGTCCGGCCAGCGCCAGCTCCACTAGCTGCGCTCCGGCCAGACCCAGGTCGAGCGACTGCGGCTGCGCAGTGGTACCCGTGGCCGGGTCCAGTGCCAGCAGCAGAAGCTCCTCCGGAAGTGTTCTGCGGCTCCTGCCCATCCATGCCTCCCCGCGTGGATGAATGACAGGGTGACCCCTCTCACATTGGCTTGTCGAGGGTGCGTGACCGGTTCGTAGTGGAACCAGTGGCTATGTCGTTCTCGTCTACCACGTGGGGCAGGCCCGCAACACAGGACACTGGTACATGGTTCGGACAACGCTGCGGAGCGTTGTCGCGGCGGGCGGTTCACGGTTCGGTTGGCGCACGCGGGGCGTGCGGCGCATGGAGGAGGCATCGGTGGCGGGCGAGTCCCCCGACAGGTCGAAGCAGCGCGAGTCGTCGGAAGAAGCGACGTCGGGGAGTGGGGGCCCGGTTCCCGGGAAGCGGGATCCCCGGTTGACGGTGGCCCGTGAGGCCGGGTCCTCCGGGTCCCCGGAGGGCCGTGGGAACACCGACACGGCCACCCGCGTGCTGTCGGCACGCGGGGAGACGCCCTCCGGCGAGGGCGAGGAGTCCGGCCGCCTGCGTGAGGCGGTGGCCGCGTGGGTCCGCTCGGCGGACCCGGACGAGGACCCGGAGGAGCCCGGGGACGGCTCCGAGGGCGCCGCTGCCGACGCCGGGGACGTCCCGGGCCGGCCGGCTGCCGCCGGGCGGCGGGAGGAAGCCTCCGGCCAAACGGTGACAAACCTGGGCGTCATCGCTGTATTGTTTGGCTAAACGCAACACGTTGGTCTCTCCAGATCCACCGCGTTCATCAAGTGAGGC
>NZ_JBEORT010000048.1:2269-47592 GCF_040302425.1 Streptomyces sp. NPDC126497 | reverse complement strand
CCGTGCGGGCCGGTTCGCGGGAGTCGAAGGGGCCGGAGCCGCCGGAGGTACGCCCCCGGGGCACGCCGGCCTCCGGGGCCGCGGGGCGGGCCGGGTCCTGCGGCCCCTCCCGTTCGTCCGCGCCGGGCCCGGCCGGTGCCGGCGGGTGCGCGGGTCGCGGAGGGGCGGTGGGGCGCGGGGGATGGGAGGCGCGGCGCGCTTCCGTGCTCATGCACCCCCCGTTTCGTCGTGCCCGCCCGGCACGGACTCGTCCCGGGCACGGATACCCGCACGGACGGCGCGTCATCCCGGCCCGGCCCGCGGCCGGCCCCTGTTCCGCCGTGCGTGCGCGTCACTCTACGGCGTGGTCCGCGCCGAACGGGAACCAGTCCGCAGGGCCGCGGCATCTGCCCGGAACATCCCCTACCGTGCGGTAATCCCGTCTGGCAGGCTGCGTCCATGACCGCGCGCCCCGCCGACCGGGCCCGTTACGACAGGGCCACCGCCCCTCTCGACGCCCCCTTCGCGATCGTGGACCTGGACGCCTTCGACGCCAACGCGGACGACCTGGTCCGCAGGGCCGGCGGGAAGCCGGTCCGGGTCGCCAGCAAGTCCGTGCGCTGCCGTGCGCTGCTCGAACGGGTCCTCGCCCGGGACGGTTTCGCGGGCGTCATGTCGTTCACCCTGGCCGAGTCCCTGTGGCTGGCCCGCTCCGGTTTCGACGACGTCCTGCTGGCCTACCCCTCCGCCGACCGCGCCGGTTACGCCGAGCTCGCCGCCGATCCCGGGCTCGCCGCCGCCGTCACGGTCATGGTCGACGATCCGGCGCAGCTCGACCTGATCGACGCCTCCCGCGCGGGCGGTGGCGAGACGGTCCGGGTCTGCCTGGAGCTGGACACCTCGCTCAGGCTGTTCGGCGGACGGGTGCGGATCGGCGCGCGGCGTTCCCCGCTGCACTCCCCCGCCCAGGTCGCCGGGTTCGCGCGCGCGGTGGTCCGGCGGCCCGGGTTCGAGGTCGTCGGGATCATGGCGTACGAGGGCCATGTGGCCGGTGTCGGCGACGCGGTGGCCGGGCGGCCGCTGCGGTCGCGGGCGGTACGGCTGATGCAGGCCGCCGCGCGCCGCGAACTCGCCGAGCGGCGGGCGGCGGTGGTGCGGGCGGTGCGGGAGGTCGTACCGGGGCTGGAGTTCGTCAACGGCGGGGGCACGGGGAGTGTGCAGCACACCGCCGCGGAGGACGCGGTCACCGAGATCGCGGCCGGTTCGGGGCTGTACGTGCCGCGGCTGTTCGACACCTACACGTCGTTCAGCGGGCGTCCGGCGGCCCTGTTCGCCCTGCCCGTCGTGCGGCGGCCGGGGGTCGGCGTGGTGACGGTGCTGGGCGGGGGGTATCCGGCGTCGGGCGCGCCCGGCGCGGACCGGCTGCCGGCGCCGTATCTGCCCGAGGGGCTGCGGTACGACCCCCAGGAGGGGGCCGGCGAGGTGCAGACGCCGCTGCTGGGCCCGCCCGCCGACGATCTGCTGATCGGCGACCGGGTGTGGTTCCGGCACGCCAAGGCGGGCGAGCTGTGCGAACGGTTCGACGCGCTGCACCTGGTGGAGGGCGACGCGGTGACGGCGACGGTGCCGACGTACCGGGGTGAGGGCCGCACGTTCCTGTGACGGCTCAGTCCGCCGGCCCGATGCTGCTGCCGACGCCGCCCCCGGAGGCCGGGTCGGTGACCGAGCGGATGCCCTCGGTGATGCGGTCCATGTCGGCGAGGGGCGGTCCGTCCCGTCCGGCGTCGAAGACGTAGCGGACGAGGACCGGGGAGCCGGTGCCGACGCTGGAGGGGAACACCAGTGACTGCACGTAGCCGCCGGGCCCCTCGGCGGTGGTGACGCGCCACCGCACGAAGTAGCCGGCGCGGCCCGCCACCGCGACCGGGCCGGACCTCACGGCCTCGTGGGATTCCAGGCCGCCGTAGGGGCGCCGGCCGGTGACGTCCCTGTCGAAGGCCGCGTCGGCGGCCTCGGAGACGTCCTCCTCGGCGAGCGCCCGCGGCGAGGTCTCGTCGTTCCCGGTGACCGTGCGGGAGATGACGAGGCCGTGCCGGCAGACGCTGCCGTCGCCGGGGCAGTCGTAGGTGCCGTCGGTGGTCATGACGACGTCGTCCTGGACCACGTTCTCGGGGCGGACCCAGCCGTCGAGGAGCGGGAAGGTGATCCCGTTGAGCTGGTCCTCGACCACGTCCGGGGCGCCGGCGGGCGGACCGGACGGGGAGGGTGACGGGGACCCGGGGGCGGAAGTGGTGGGCGTCGGAGCGGTGCGCGTCCCCGGTCCGCGCTCGTTCCCGCCGAGGAGCACCGCGCCGGTGACGACCGCCGCGACCAGCACGGCGCCGGCGGTGGTGAGGGCGACCGCCCGCACGCGGCCGGCGCCGCCCGCGGACGGCGCCGGCGGCACGGCGGGGGCCCCGGGCGTGCGCCGGTGCCCGGTCCAGGCCGTGCCGTCCCACCAGCGTTCCAGGTGCGGCGCGTACGGATCGCGGTACCAGCCGGGCGGGGACGACATGCTCATCCGGGCACTGTAGGGCCAACCCTAGAGCGGTGTGACGTACGCCCCCGAGATCCCGCCGTCCACCAGGAAGTCGGTGGCGTTGACGAAGGAGGAGTCGTCGCTGGCCAGGAAGGCGACGGCGGCGGCGATCTCCTCGGCCTCGGCGAACCGGCCGAGCGGGATGTGCACCAGGCGCCGGGCGGCGCGCTCGGGGTCCTTGGCGAACAGCTCCCGCAGGAGCGGGGTGTTGACCGGTCCGGGGCACAGGGCGTTGACGCGGATGCCCTCGCGGGCGAACTGCACGCCGAGTTCCCTGGACATGGCGAGGACGCCGCCCTTGGAGGCGGTGTACGAGATCTGGCTGGTGGCCGCCCCCATCCGGGCCACGAAGGAGGCGGTGTTGATGATGGAGCCCCGGCCCTGGCGCCGCATGTACGGGATGGCGGCCTTGCAGCACAGGTACACGGAGGTGAGGTTGACCTCCTGGACACGCCTCCACGCCTCCAGTCCCGTCTCCAGGATGGAGTCGTCGTCGGGCGGCGAGATCCCGGCGTTGTTGAAGGCGACGTCGACGCTGCCGTAGGTGTCGTACGCGGTCTTGAACAGCGCCTCGACCTGCTCGGGGTCGGTGACGTCGACCTCGACGAAGGTGCCGCCGGTCTCCTCGGCGGCGGCCTTCCCGCGGACCTCGTCGACGTCCCCGCAGACGACGTGCGCGCCCTCGGAGGCGAGCCGGCGGGCGGTCGCGAGGCCGATGCCGCTGCCGGCTCCGGTGACGACGGCGGTGCGGCCGGTCAGCCGGCGGCAGACGTTCTCTTCGCTCATGTGCGCTCAGGCCTCCGTGCTGATGAAGACGTTCTTGGTCTCGGTGAAGGCGGCCAGCGCGTCCGGGCCGAGCTCTCGGCCGACGCCGGACTGCTTGAACCCGCCGAAGGGGGTCCAGTAGCGGACGCTGGAGTGGGAGTTGACGGACAGGTTCCCGGCGCGGACGGCGCGGGAGACGCGCAGGGCGCGGCCGACGTCCCGGGTCCAGACCGAGCCGGAGAGGTCGTAGTCGGTGGCGTTGGCCAGGCGTACGGCGTCGGCCTCGTCGTCGAAGGGGAGGACGACGGCGACGGGTCCGAAGACCTCCTCGACGGCCACGCGTGCGCGGGGGTCGACACCGGTGAGGACGGTGGGCGGGAACCAGTGGCCGGGGCCCTCGGGGGCCTTGCCGCGGATGCCGTCGAGGTCGTCGGTGACGTAGGAGCGGACGCGGGCGAGCTGGGCGGCGGAGATCAGCGGGCCCATGTCCACGGTCTCGTCGGCCGGGTCGCCCACCCGGACCGCCTCGATCGCGGGGGCGAGCAGTTCCAGGAACCGGTCGTGCGCGCGGCGCTCGACGAGGATGCGGGTGCGGGCGCAGCAGTCCTGCCCCGCGTTGTCGAGGAAGGACATGGGGGCGGCCGCGGCGGCGGCCTCCAGGTCGGCGTCGGCGAAGACGATGTTGGGGCTCTTGCCGCCGAGTTCGAGGGTGACGCGCTTGAGGCGGTCCGCGCCCTTGGCCCACACCCGTCTGCCCACGGCCGTCGACCCGGTGAACACGATCTTGGCGACGCCGGGGTGTTCGACGAGGGCGTTCCCGGCGACCGGGCCGTGTCCGGGGAGCACCTGGAACAAGCCCTCGGGCAGGCCCGCCTCCAGGGCCAGTCCGGCCAGGCGCAGGGCGGTGAGGGGGGTGGTCTCGGCGGGTTTGAGGAGCACCGCGTTGCCGGCGGCGAGGGCGGGTGCGGTGCCCCAGGCCGCGATGGGCATCGGGAAGTTCCAGGGGGCGATGACGCCGACGACGCCGAGGGGTTCGAGGAAGGTGACGTCCACCCCGCCGGGGACCGGGATCTGGCGGCCGGTGAGGCGTTCCACTCCCCCGGCCGCGTAGTCGAGCAGGTCACGGACGTTGTCGGCCTCCCAGCGGGCGTTGCCGAGGGTGTGGCCGGCCTCGCGGACCTCCAGCCGGGCCAGTTCCTCGAGGTGCCCGTCGACCGCGGCGGCGAACCGGCGCAGCAGCCGGGCCCGGTCGCCGGGCGCGAGGGCGGCCCACGCGGTCTGCGCGCGTGCGGCGCGTATGACGGCGGCGTCGACGTCGGCGGGGGTCGCGGCCGGGACGGTGGCGATGACCTCCTCGGTCGCGGGGTTGCGCACCTGGAGCTCGGGGGGCTGGTCGGACACGGCGGGCCTCACATGCGTTCGAAGGAGCGGCGCAGCTCCCAGTCGGTGACCGCGGCGTCGAAGGCGTCGATCTCGACGCGCGCCATGTTGCGGTAGTGCGCGACGACGTCGTCGCCGAAGGCCGCCTTGGCGAGCGCGCTGTTCTCCCACAGCCCGGCGGCCTCGCGCAGGGTGGTGGGGACGTGCTCGAAGCCGGCGGTGTAGGCGTTGCCGGAGCAGGGCTCGGGCGGCTGGAGCTCCTGCTCGATGCCGTACAGCCCCGCGGCGACCATGCCGGCCACGGCGAGGTACGGGTTGACGTCGCCGCCGGGCAGCCGGTTCTCGAAGCGCAGGGAGCGGCCGTGGCCGACCACGCGCAGGGCGCAGGTGCGGTTGTCGTACCCCCAGGCGACGGCGGTCGGGGCGAAGGAGCCGGGCTGGAACCTCTTGTACGAGTTGATGTGCGGGGCGTAGAGCAGGGAGAACTCGCGGAGCGCGACGAGCTGCCCGGCGAGGAAGTGGCGCATCACCTCGGACATGGTGTCCGGCTCCTCGGCGGAGTCCGGCATGACGCTGGCGCCGCCGGGACCGGCGAGGGAGAGGTGGATGTGGCAGGAGTTGCCCTCGCGCTCGTTGTACTTGGCCATGAAGGTGATCGAGACGCCCTCCTGGGCGGCGATCTCCTTGGCGCCGGTCTTGTAGATCGCGTGCTGGTCGCAGGTGACCAGGGCTTCGTCGTAGCGGAAGACGATCTCGTGCTGGCCGGGGTTGCACTCGCCCTTGGCGGACTCGACGGCGAGTCCGGCGCCGGCCATCTCGTTGCGGACGCGGCGCAGCAGGGGCTCGACGCGGCCGGTGCCGAGCACCGAGTAGTCGACGTTGTACCGGTTGGCGGGGGTGAGCCCGCGGTAGCCGGCGTCCCAGGCCTGCTCGTAGGTGTCCTTGAAGACGATGAACTCCAGCTCGGTGCCGACCCGGGCGGTGTGGCCGAGGGCGGCGAGGCGGTCCAGCTGGCGGCGGAGTATCTGCCGGGGGGCGGCGACGACCGGGGAGCCGTCGGCCCAGGCGAGGTCGGCGACGGCCAGGGCGGTGCCCTCGTTCCACGGCACCCGGCGCAGGGTGTCGAGGTCGGGGTACATGGCGAAGTCGCCGTAGCCGGTCTCCCAGGAGGACATGGCGTAGCCGTCGACGGTGTTCATGTCGGCGTCGACGGCGAGCAGGTAGTTGCAGCCCTCGGTGCCGTGCCGCAGCACCTCGTCGAGGAAGAAGCGCGCGGCGAACCGCTTCCCCTGGAGCCGCCCCTGCATGTCGGGGAAGGCCAGGACGACGGTGTCGATCTCACCGCCGGCGACGAGGGCGTGCAGCTCCTCGACGGAGAGCGGGGGTGTGCGGTCTGCCACGGGAGGTCCTCCTCGGGCTTCTACGGTCACGCCGGCAGCCATAAGGTATTGCCGGGGACCATTGCCTGGGAAGGGGGCACGGCCGGATGCCACAGGAAGCGGTCGGCGCGGTCGGGGACCGCCTGGCACCGGTGCTGCGGCAGGTCCGCGCGGGCAACGGCTTCGAGGAGGCGCTGGAGCAGATCCTCCAGGTGGTGCGGCTGGGCCTGGTGGCGGGCGGGGAGCGGCTGCCGGCCGAGCGGGAGCTGGCGGAGCGGCTGGGGATCAGCCGGGTGACGCTGCGCGAGGTGCTGAAGGTGCTCCAGGACCAGGGCCTGGTGGAGTCGCGGCGCGGCCGGTACGGCGGAACGTTTGTGCTGCCCCGTCCGACGGACACCGGCGGGGAGGAGCTGCGGCGGCGGATCGCCGGGGTCGACATCGAGGACGTGCTGCGCTTCCGGGAGGTGCTGGAGGTGGGCGCGGCGGGGCTGTGCGCGGCGCACGGACTGCCGCAGGAGCGGGCGGCGCGGCTGCGCGGGGCGCTGGCCGGCACGCGGGAGGCGCCGCTGGCGGACTACCGGCGCCTTGACACGCTGTTCCACCTCACCCTGGCGGAGCTGTGCGGCTCGCCGACGCTGGCCGCGCAGTACGCGGCGGTACGGGCGACGGTGAACGACCTGCTGGACTGCATCCCGCTGCTGGTGCGCAACCTGGAGCACTCTCAGCGGCAGCACACCGCCCTGGTGGAGGCGGTGCTGGAGGGGGACGCGGACGGCGCGCGGGAGACGATGCGCGAGCACTGCGCGGGGACGGCGGCGCTGCTGCGGGGGTTCCTGGCGTGAGGGCGTGACGCGACCGGGTTCACCGCCGTTCGGCGCACGGGGCTTGCGCTCACGGAGTCCGCGCCACGAGGGTATGGGTCCGCAAAGGTCTGGATCCGTTCCATTGCTCCGCCGCCCCTCCGCCGTCACCCCCGGGGAGTCGTCCTGTGAGCCGTCCGTCCGCGTCCCGTGAGCCCGCCGGTGAGGCGGACGACTACCTCGAACGCAGGAAGCTGCGCCGCGGCAGCGCCGGCTGGCTGCTGCTGACCGGTCTCGGCGTCGCCTACGTCGTGTCCGGCGACTACTCGGGCTGGAACTTCGGCCTGGCCGAGGGCGGCTTCGGCGGCCTGGCGATCGCCATGGTGCTGATGGGCGCCATGTACACCTGCATGGTGTTCGCCCTGGCCGAGCTGTCCTCGGTCCTGCCCACGGCGGGCGGCGGCTACGGCTTCGCCCGCCGGGCGATGGGGCCGTGGGGCGGATTCCTCACCGGGACCGCGATCCTCATCGAGTACGTGCTCGCGCCCGCCGCGATCTCCCTCTTCATCGGCGACTACGTCGAGTCGCTGGGCCTGTTCGGCCTGGAGTCCGGCTGGCCGGTGTACCTGGCCTGCTTCGTCGTCTTCACCGGCATCCACCTGTGGGGCGTGGGCGAGGCGCTGCGCTTCAGCTTCGTGGTCACGGGCGTCGCGGTGGCGGCGCTGGTGGTGTTCGCACTGGGGGCGCTGCCCGGGTTCGACGCCTCCTCGCTCGACGACATCCCGGTGGACCCCTCGGCGTTCGGCGCGAACTCCTGGCTGCCGATGGGGCTGCTGGGCGTCTGGGCGGCGTTCCCGTTCGGCATGTGGTTCTTCCTGGGGGTGGAGGGCGTACCGCTGGCCGCCGAGGAGGCCAGGGAACCGGCCCGCACCCTGCCGAGGGCGATCCGCTGGTCCATGGGCATCCTGGTGGTGCTGGCCGTGGTGACCTTCCTCGCGGCGGCCGGGGCGCGCGGCTCGGCCGCCGTCCAGGACGCGGGCAACCCGCTGGTGGAGGCGCTCCAGCCGGACGGCGAGGCCACGGCACTGAGCCGGATCGTGAACTACGCGGGCCTGGCGGGACTGGTCGCCTCGTTCTTCTCTCTGATCTACGCCGGTTCGCGGCAGTTGTTCGCCCTGTCCCGGGCGGGCTACCTGCCCAGGTTCCTCTCCCTCACCAGCAGTCGCAGGGTGCCCTACCCGGGTCTCCTCGTACCGGGCGCGATCGGCTTCGGGCTGGCCGCCGGGACGGGCGACGGGGCCCGGATGCTGAACATCGCGGTCTTCGGCGCGACGATCTCGTACGCGTTGATGTCGCTCTCGCACATCGTGCTGCGCCGCCGCGAGCCGGGACTGCCCCGGCCGTACCGGACGCCGGGCGGCGTGCTGACCTCCTCCGTCGCGCTGGTGCTGGCCTGCGCGGCGCTGGTGGCGACGTTCCTGGTGGACGTGACGGCCGCGTTCATCGCGCTGGCCGTGTACGGCGTGGCGGTGGCGTACTTCGGGCTGTACAGCCGCAGGCATCTGGTGGCGAAGGCGCCGGAGGAGGAGTTCGCGGCGCTGGCGGCGGCCGAGGCGGAGCTGGCACGGGACTGAGGCGGGCGGGAGGCAGGAAGGGGGAACGCAGGGTGGCCGGGCCGCTCATCGGCATCAGCACGTACGCGGAGTCCGGGGTGCGCTGGGGGGCGTGGCGGCTGGACGCCGTGCTGCTGCCGGCCGGCTATCCGCGGCTGGTGCAGCGGGCGGGCGGACTGGCCGCGCTGCTCCCGCCGGACGCGCCGGAGCGGGCGGCGGACGCCGTCGCCCGCCTCGACGGCCTGCTGATCGCGGGCGGCCCGGACGTGGAGCCCGTCCGCTACGGCGCCGAGCCCGACGCGCGCACCGGGCCGCCCGACCGGGCCAGGGACGCCTGGGAACCCGCCCTGATCGGGGCGGCCCTGCACCGCCGGATCCCGCTGCTGTGCGTCTGCCGGGGCATGCAGCTGCTGAACGTCGCCCTGGGCGGCACCCTCGTCCAGCACATCGACGGCCACGCGGGGGCTCCGGGCGTCTTCGGCCGCCACCCGGTCAGGCCGGTCCCCGGCACGCGCTACGCCGGCATCGCCCCGGAGCGGACCTCCGTGCCCACCTGCCACCACCAGTCGGTGGACCGCCTGGGCACCGGCCTGATCCCCTCGGCGTACGCGCAGGACGGCACGGTGGAGGCCGTCGAACTCCCGGGGCCCACGTGGGTCCTGGGCGTCCAGTGGCACCCGGAGACGGGCGAGGACGCACGCGTCGTGCGTGCGCCGGCCACCGCCGCCGTCGCGCACCGCGAGCAGTCGCCACCACCGTCCGGCCCCCGCGCCGGGCTCACCCCCGCGTCAGTGACAGCAGGTCCCGCGCCGGCCCCGTCGGGCGGTGTCCCGTGGGCCACACCGCACGCAGATCCCGGGCCAGGGCGATCCCGTGGACGGGGATCCGCACCAGCCGCCGCATCGCCAGCTCCTCCCCCACCGCCAGTTCGCTGAGCACCGCCGGCCCCGCACCGCCCACCGCCGCCGCCTTCACCGCCGTGGTCGAGGACAACTCGATCAACGGCCGGGCCAGTCCTCCGAGCGCCGCGTCCAGGACCTGCCGCGTCCCCGACCCCTTCTCCCGCAGGATCAACGGCGTGCTCGCCAGTTCCTCCTCCGCGACCGGCCGCCGCCGGCGGGCCCACGCGTGCGACGGCGCCGCGACCACGATCAGCCGGTCGTGGGCGATCACCGCGGAATCCAGCCCCGCCGGCACCGTCAGCCCCTCCACGAACCCCAGGTCCGCCTCCCCCGACAGCAGCCGCTCCGCCACCGCCGCCGAGTTCCCGGCCAGCAGCGAGACCGCCGTGTCCGGCCGCTCCGCGCGCAGCGCGAGCAGCCAGCCCGGCAGCAGGTACTCGGCGATCGTCATGCTCGCCGCCACCCTCAGCCGTGAGTCCCTGCGGTCCCGCAGCGCCTGTGCGCCCGCGTCGAAGGCCTCCGCCGCCTCCACGATCCGCCGCGCCCAGTCGGTGACCAGCGCGCCCGCGTCCGTCAGCCGTGACCCGCGCGGCGACCGGTCGACCAGGGCCACGCCGAGCTGTCGTTCCATCGAGCGGATCCGGCTGCTGGCGGCGGGCTGGGTGATGCCCAGCTCCCGCGCCGCCCCGCCCAGGCTCCCCAGCCGCGCCACCGCCAGCAGCAGCTCCAGCGCCCCGAGGTCCGGCACCCGGTGAGCCAGGGACCCCGGGCTCGCGGAGCGGCGCCCTGGTGGGTCGTGGTCATCCGTTGTGCTCATAAGCCCAGCTTATGCCGCCGTGGAGGGGCGCTCCCCGGCGGCGGCGTGCGCCCCGTTCAGCGGAGCGCTGCTCGCAGGGCCCGTCCCAGCACCGCCGGCGCCTCGGCCAGCGACGGCCCGTACCAGGTGAGGCGGCGGCCGTCGACGAGCGCGCAGGGCACCCCGGGGAAGGCCTCCGGGCCGTCGTCGGCGGTGAAGCGGTAGGGCTCGTCGGGAAGCACGACGAGGTCCGCGTCCGCCGCGCGCAGCGCGTCGAGCGGGATCCGCGGATAGCGCTCCGGGTGGTTCGCGTACAGGTGGTCGACGCCGAGGCGGGAGAGCAGGTCTCCCGCGAAGGTGTCGCGGCCCAATACCATCCAGGGCCGCCGCCACACGGGAACGACCGCCGTCCGGCGCTCCGCGGGCGCGGGCGGGGCCGCCCAGGCCGCCTCGGCCTCGTCCAGCCAGCGGGGGCGGGCCCGCACCCCGCACGCGGTGAGCACCCGGTCCAGCTCGCGGAAGGCCTGGGGCAGCGTCCGCACCTCGGTCACCAGCACGTCGAGACCCGCCGCGCGCAGGGCCGCCAGGTCGCTGCCGCGGTTCTCCTCCTCGTTGGCGATCACCAGGTCGGGGGCGAGGCCGACGATCCGGTCGGTCCTCGGGTTCTTCGTGCCGCCGACGCGTACGACGTCCAGTCCGGCCGGGTGCGCGCACCAGTCGGTGGCGCCGGCCAGGGAGCCGGGGGCGGAGAGCGCCACGGCCTCCGTCAGCGACGGGACGAGGGAGACGACCCGGGCGGGCCTCACCGGCGCGGCCCGTCCCGCAGCGCCTCGATGTGCTCGGCGACGGCGACGACCAGCAGCCGCGTCTCCGGGACCGTGGCCCGCCAGCGGTGCCGGACGCCTCCGGTGAGGTACAGGGTGTCGCCGCGGCCGAGACGGTACGCGCGGCCCTCCGCCTCGATCTCCACGGCGCCGTCCGCGACGTACATCAACTGGTCGTTGCGGAACTGGAGTTCGCGGCCGGCGTCATGGTCGCCGGTGAACTCGGAGGCGTGCATCTGGTGGTGCCCGCGCACCAGGGAGCGCACGTGCGGTTCCGCCCAGGGCTCGGCGCCCTCGGCGCGGACCACGTCCACGCTGCACGCCGGGTCGGCGGCGGCGAGGAGTTCCACGGCCGTGGTGCGCAGGGCGTCGGCGACCTTCTCCAGGGAGTTCTGGCTGGGGCGCGCCCGCTCGTTCTCGATCTGGCTGAGGAACGGGACCGACAGGCCGCTGCGCTCGGCCACGACGGCGAGGGTGAGGTCGAGCGCGCGGCGTCGCCGCCGCACGGCCGCGCCCACCCGCAAGGGCTGTTCCTTGTGGTCGCCCATCGCTCCGGCTCCCTCCTCCGCCGACCGTCCCGCACCCCGTACACCGCGGATCCGGCGCACTCCTGCTCGTGTTGTCTGCACCCTACGCATGTTCGGCACGCCGTTTCAGGCGCCCGTCGCGTCGCCGTCCCGCGGCCGGTACCGGCCTCACGGTTCGCGCCGGCCGCCGGGCGGTCCCCTCGCGCGCACGAGAAGGGGTGTTCCCGCCATTGTTCCCCGGGTCCGGCGGAAGGTCACGGGGAGGGCCGGGCAGGACGCCGCGCCGCGCGGCCGACCGGATCCCTCCGTGCTCCCGTCCGGTCGCGGACACGCGTGAGGGGCGGGCCCGGCCGCCCCGGGGGGCCGGACCCGCCCCCCCGGGGCGGCGGTACGGCGGTTACCGCGGAGTCATCCGCTCCACCATGTCCGGGTGCTTCTCGAGCCAGGCGGCGACGGCCTCCTCCTCGTTGCCCTGGCCGCGGTCCTTGATCTCCTTCTCCAGGGTGCCGAGCTCGTCCTCACTCATGCGGAAATCCTTGATCCACTTCGTGAGCTGCGGGTACTGCTCGGGGAACTTCCTGCTCGCGATGGTGTGGATGGTGTTGCTCGCGCCCCAGGCGCGCTTCGGGTCCTCGAGCTTGCTCAGCTCGTACTCGCTGTAGGACCAGTGCGGCGACCAGAGCGTGACCGCGATCGGCTCCTTCTTGGCGTAGGCCCGCTTGAGCTCGGCCAGCATCGCCGGCGAGGAGCCGTCGACGACCTCGTACTCCTCGTCCAGGCCGTAGGCCGGCAGGACCTTGTTCTTGAGGAGGTCCATCTGGCCGGTGCCCGCTTCGATGCCGACGATCCGCCCGCCGAACAGGTCGGCCTTGCCCTTGAGGTCCGCCAGGGACCTGACGTCCTTGACGTAGGAGGGGACGGAGATCTCCAGCGAGACCGGTTCGTACCACGTGCCGAGGTCGGTGAGTCTGTCCTTCTTCGGCTCGTAGAAGTTCTTCTGCGAGTGCGGCAGCCAGGCGTCGAAGTTGAGGTCGAGGTCCCCGGAGGCGAGGCCGGTGTAGACCGGGCCGACGTCCATCTGCTTGAGGTTCAGCGTGTAGCCGCGCCGTTCCAGGACGTTCTTCCACAGGTGGGTGACGGCGACGTCCTCCTCCCAGGGGAACCAGGCCACGTCCAGCGCCCGCTTCGCCTCGGCGGGTGCGTCGCCGGATCCGGGGGCGACCGGGGCCAGCTCGTCGACGACGCCCGGGTTGTCCCCGATCCAGGCACGGACGGCTTCCTGCTGCCCGCCCTTGCCGGCCTTGTTGATCTCGGCCTCGAGGCCGGTGAGCTGCTCCTCGGTCATCGAGAAGTCCTTCAGCCACTTCCCGACGACCGGGTCGTCCTCGGCGAATCCCTTGCGGGACACCAGGTGCACGCCGTCGCCCTTGCCCCAGGAGCCCTTGGGGTCCTTCAGCTTCTTCAGGTCGTAGTCGCTGTACGCCCAGTGCGGCGACCAGAGCGTGACGACGACCGGTTCCTTCTTGCCGTAGGCCCGCTTGAGCTCGGCCAGCATCGCCGGCGTGGAGCTGTCGACGACCTCGTACTCCTCGTCCAGGCCGTAGTCCCCCATGACCTTGTCCTTCAGCAGGCCCATCATGCCGGCGCCGGACTCGATGCCGGTGATCCTCCCGTCGAAGGCGGCGGCCCTGCCCTTCAGGTCCTCCAGCGAGTCGACGTCCTCCATGTACGCCGGGACGGTCAGTTCCAGCGACGTCTCCTCGTACCAGGTGCCGAGGTCGTCGAGCCGTCCGCCGTACTTCTTCCAGTACGCCTCGTGGGTGGTGGGCAGCCAGGCGTCGGTCTGGAAGTCGACGTTGCCCTGGGCGAGGGCGGTGTAGAGCGGGCCGGCCTCGAACTGCTTGGCCTCGACCTCGTAGCCGCGCCGCTCGAGGACCTCCTTCCACAGGAAGGTGGAGGCGACGCCCTCGTCCCAGGGGATGTAGCCGATGGTGATCTTCTTGCCGTCGCCGACGTTCCCGCCGTCGGCGGTGGTGGTGGTGCCGGCGCCGCCGCCGAAGATCCCCATGCCGCCCGCGACCAGGGCGAGGACGACGACGCCGATCACGGCGACCTGCGGGCGGGGCCGGTAGGACCGGATCCTGAACCCCTGCGCGGCGCGCGCCTTGGCGGCGGCGCGCCGGCCGAGCGGGGAGACCTGGGTGCCCAGGGCGCTGGTCATGCGGTCCAGGTAGATCGCCAGGATGACGATGGCGATGCCCGACTCGGCGCCGAGGCCGATGTTCAGCTGGCCGATGGCCTCGATGACCGCGCCGCCCAGGCCGCCGGTGCCGACCATGCCGGCGATCGCCGCCATGGACAGGCCGAGCATGATGACCTGGTTGACGCCCGCCATCACCGTGGGCAGCGCCAGCGGGAGCTGGACGCGCAGCAGGGTGTTGCGGGGGCTGGTGCCGAACGCCTCGGCGGCCTCGACCAGTTCCCTGTCGACCTGGCGGATGCCCAGCTCGGTCATGCGCACGCCGGGGGCCAGCGCGAAGATCAGGGTGGCGACGATGCCCGGGGCGGAGCCGGTTCCGAAGAACAGGATCGCCGGGATGAGGTAGATCATCGCCGGCAGCGTCTGCATGAAGTCGAGGACCGGCCGGACGACGGCGCTGACCCGGTCCGAGCGGGCCGCCCAGATGCCCAGCGGCACCGATACGACCAGCGCGATGACGGTGGCGACGACGACCAGCGCCAGCGTCACCATCGAGTCCTCCCACAGGTCGAGGGAGTCCAGGAAGGCGAAGCCGAAGAAGGTGAGGACACCGGCGAAGGTGCCGCGCAGCCAGAAGGCGATGACCGCGAAGATGCCGCAGAGGATCAGCGGTTCGGGGGCCTGGAGGACGGCGTTGACCCCGTCGTAGGCGCCGGTGAAGACGGCCTTGAAGAAGTCGAACAGCCAGGTGACGTTGGCGAGCAGCCAGTCGACGGCGCTGTTGACCCAGTCGCCGAGCGGGATCCTAGGCACGGGCCATCACCTTCTTGCCGCCCTTGTCGCGCGGGGTGTCGCAGACACCGGGGTCGGACTCCTCGTCTCCGAGGAAGCCGACGAGGCGCTGCCGGGGCACGACGCCGACGAGGGCGTCGTCCCGGCCGAGCACCGCCACGGGGTGCGGGACGCGTGCGCTGATCGCGCACAGCTCGGTGAACGGGGTGTCGGGCGTGGCGGTCTCGCAGCCGCAGTCGGCCTCGTCGCCGCGCACCTCGGAGTCCATCACGGCCCCGGCGGTGAGCACGCGGGAACGGTCGACGTCCTGGGTGAAGGAGGCGACGTAGTCGTTGGCGGGCCGGATGAGGATGTCCTGCGCGGTGCCGATCTGCACGATGCGGCCGTCCCGCATCACCGCGATCCGGTCGCCCAGGCGCATGGCCTCGTTGAGGTCGTGGGTGATGAAGACGATCGTCTTCTTCAGCTTCTTCTGCAGTTCGATCAGCTGGTCCTGCATGTCGCGGCGGATCAGCGGGTCGAGCGCGCTGAAGGACTCGTCCATCAGCAGCAGGTCGGCGTCGGTGGCGAGCGCGCGGGCCAGACCGACGCGCTGCTGCATGCCGCCGGACAGCTCGTCGGGCCACGACTTCTCCCAGCCGGCCAGGCCGCACAGGGCGAGCGCCTCGTCGGCGCGGCGCTCGCGCTCGGCGCGGGGCACGCCCTGCACTTCCAGACCGTAGGCGGCGTTGTCGCGGACACTGCGGTGCGGGAACAGCGCGAAGTGCTGGAAGACCATGCTGATCTTCCGGGAGCGGACCTGGCGCAGTTCCCGGTCGGACAGCGCGGTCAGGTCCTGACCGTCGAAGCGCACGTGCCCGGCGGTCGGCTCCAGCAGGCCGTTCAGCATCCGCAGCAGGGTGGACTTGCCGGAGCCCGACAGGCCCATGACGACGAAGATCTCGCCCGGTTCCACGGTGAAGGAGGCGTCGACAACCGCGGCGGTGACGCCGTCGGCGCGCAGCTCCTCCCGGTCGGCTTCGCCCTGGCGCAGTCGTTCGACCGCCTGGTCCGGTCGTCTGCCGAACACCTTGAACAGATGCTCGGCCTCAAGCCTGGATGACACGCGTACCTCTTGTCTCGACGGCAAATGGCGGGAGCGACGCCCGGCGGACGGCTCACGCGGTCCAAAACAGTTGAATCTGTAACCGGCATCGCTCCGGGGCCGCGCCTCCCCGGTTTCGCACGGGCCAAACACTTTCGTGTGACGCGTCACACATCATGCGCAGGACGCAACACGGTGCGCAGGACGCCACCGGGTGCTCCCGCCGTTCGTTGTCAGCGGTGTGCGGCATGATGCGGTGCGTGACCGGACGACTGATGCTCCTCGACACCGCCTCCCTGTACTTCCGCGCCTACTTCGGCGTCCCCGAGTCCGTCAGGGCCCCGGACGGCACCCCGGTGAACGCCGTGCGCGGGCTGCTCGACTTCATCGACCGCCTGGTCAAGGACCACCGCCCGGACCACCTGGTGGCCTGCATGGACGCCGACTGGCGTCCGAAGTGGCGGGTGGAGCTGATCCCCTCCTACAAGGCGCACCGCGTCGCCGAGGAGCGCGCGGCGGGCCCGGACCGGGAGGAGGTGCCGGACACACTGTCGCCGCAGGTGCCGGTCATCGAGAGCGTGCTGGACGCGGTGGGCATCGCGCGGGTGGGGGCCGCGGGGTACGAGGCGGACGACGTGATCGGCACGTTCGCCGCGCGGGCGACGGGCCCGGTGGACATCGTCACCGGCGACCGCGACCTCTATCAGCTGGTGGACGACGCGCGCGGGGTGCGGGTGCTGTACCCGCTGAAGGGCGTGGGCACGCTCCAGGTCACCGACGAGGCGGTCCTGCGCGGGAAGTATGGGGTGGGCGGCGGGGGGTACGCGGATCTGGCGCTGCTGCGCGGTGACCCGAGCGACGGTCTGCCCGGCGTGCCGGGCATCGGGGAGAAGACGGCGGCCAAGCTGCTGGCCGAGTTCGGCGACCTGGCCGGGATCCTGGCGGCCGTGGACGACCGGCGGTCCGGGCTCACGCCGTCGCAGCGCAGGCGTCTGGACGAGGCGCGGCCGTATCTCGCGGTCGCCCCCGAGGTCGTCCGGGTCGCGGACGACGTCCCGCTCCCGGACGTCGACACGGCGCTGCCGCGCGGGCCGCGCGACCCGGCCGGGGCGGAGGCCCTGGCCGCCCGCTGGGGCCTGGGCGGTTCGCTGCAGCGCCTGCTGACGACCCTCTCGACGTGAGGCCGCGCGCAGTGGGCCGTACGCGGCGGGCCGCATCCACGGCCGGACCGGACGGGATGTCCGCCGACGGGGCGCCGACCAGGACCGAGGTGCTAGCTTAGGTAACCCTAACCATGGACGCTGGGAGGCTCCTCATGGCAGAGCGACCGGGACGCGCGCCGCGCGCGCCGCACACCGCCGAGGTCGTCCGCACCGAGCGGCTGACCCCGCACCTGCAGCGGGTGGTGCTCGGCGGTGAGGGTCTCTCCGACTTCTCGGCGGACACCTGCACCGATCACTACGTCAAGCTGCTGTTCCCGGCGGCGGGGGTGACGTATCCGGAGCCCTTCGACCTCCAGCGCGTCCGTGCGGAGTTCCCGCGCGAGCAGTGGCCGGTGACCCGGACGTACACGGTGCGCCAGTGGGACGCCGAGCACCGCGAGCTGACGCTGGACTTCGTGGTCCACGGCGACGAGGGCCTGGCCGGCCCCTGGGCGGCGAAGGTCCGGCCGGGCGAGGTCGTCCGGTTCCTCGGTCCCGGCGGCGCCTACGCGCCCGATCCGGCCGCCGACTGGCACCTGCTCGCCGGCGACGAGAGCGCGCTGCCCGCGATCGCCCGTTCCCTGGAGGCGCTGCCGCACGGCGCCCGGGCGTTCGCCTTCGTCGAGGTCCCCGGCCCCGAGGAGGAGCTGAAGATCGACTCCGATGTGGAGGTCCGCTGGCTGCACCGCGGTGACCGGCCCGTCGGCGAGGCTCTGGTGGAGGCCGTCCGCGCGCTCGACTTCCCCGAGGGCCGGGTGCACGCCTTCGTCCACGGCGAGGCCCACTTCGTGAAGGAGCTGCGCCGTCTGCTGCGGGTCGAGCGCGGCGTTCCGCGCGAGGACCTGTCGATCTCCGGTTACTGGCGGCTCGGCCACAACGAGGACGGCTGGCAGGCCTCCAAGCGGGAGTGGAACGCCCGTGTCGAGGCGGAACAGGAGACCGCGGACACCTCCGCCTGACGGACCGGGGAGGCGCCCGCCGCGGGCGGCCCCGCCTCCCCGTGCCTGAACGCCCCGGGGCGACGGAGGCCCCCGCCCGGGCGGAGCCGAGGGGGCGCGACGGCACCCTGCGGGCGCCGGGCCGCGCGGACATCCCGGTCCGCGCCGGCGCCGCGCCGGTCCGCCGGACGGGGGAACCGTGACGCGTCGCCCCCGGCACTGCGGCGTGGCGAGTGCGTCGGGGCGGGGCGCTGCCCCAGGATCCGGGCGCGTGGCACACACCTTCGACGAGCTCGTGGCCAAGCAGCGCGCGGCGGACGAGGCGCACAACCGGGTCCGGCAGCTGCGGGACGCCTACGGCCCGCCCGCCCGCGCCCCGTGGAGCGGACGCCAGACCAGCACCTGGGAGACCGCCTGGCGGGCCTGGCGCGACCTCGCCCGTGACGTCCGCGTCGCGGTGGCCGAGTACGCCCGGGCCGAGGGCAGACCGCTCCACGAGATCGAGGCGGAGCTGAGACGGGCGACCGGGAACCACGGCTGAGCGGCCCCGTACGCTTGCCCGGTGTGAGACGCAGACGGCCGATTCCGCCCCCTCCCCTGCCCCAGCGCGACGGTGTGGACCCGGTGCGGCTGCGGCTGCCCGCCGGCGACCGATGGGCCACGGTGCGGGAACACCTGGTGCAGCGGCTGTCGGCCGGGCCGGGGGTGGTGGACGGGATGTTCACCGCGGGGCTGATCGTCGGGGCGGACGGACGACCCGTACCGGCGGAGACGCCGTACGCGCCCGGCATGTTCCTGTGGTTCCACCGGGAGCCGCCGGCCGAGGTGCCGGTGCCGTTCCCGTTGGAGGTCGTCCACCGGGACGAGCACATCGTCGTCGCCGACAAGCCCCACTTCCTGGCCACCACTCCGCGCGGCGGCCATGTCGTCCAGACCGCGCTCGCCCGGCTCCGCCGGGAGCTGGGCGTCCCGGAGCTGGGCGCCGCACACCGCCTCGACCGGCTCACCGCGGGCCTGGTGCTGTTCACGGTGCGGCCCGGGGAGCGCGGCGCGTACCAGACGCTGTTCCGCGACCGGCTGGTGCGCAAGGAGTACGAGGCCGTCGCCCCGTACGACCCGGCGCTGGACCTGCCCCGGACCGTCCGCAGCCGGATCGTGAAGGAGCGCGGGGTGCTGACCGCCGAAGAGGTCGGGGGCGAGCCGAACGCGGTGACCCGCGTCGAGCTCGCCGAGCACCGGGCCGACGGCCTCGCCCGGTACCGGCTGGTGCCCGGCACCGGGCAGACCCATCAGCTGCGGGTGCACATGAACGCCCTGGGCGTGCCGATCCTCGGCGATCCGCTGTATCCGGAGGTGGCCGCCCCCGCCCCGGCCGGTGACTTCCGGCGTCCGCTGCAGCTGCTGGCGCGGAAGCTGGAGTTCACCGATCCAGTGACGGGTGTGGAGCACCGGTTCACCAGTGGCCGGACGCTCGCGGCCTGGCCCTCCCACGAGGACTGGGCGGCCGGTCAGTAGCCGCGCCACCAGCGCAGGAAGCGCTGCCAGGCGCCCTGCGGCGGGGCGGGTTCCGTCACCGCCGGCACGGGCGCCGGCACGGGCTCCGGCACGGCGGGCGACTCGGGCGGGACCGGGGCCGCCCCGTCCGGCCCGGTCCGCGGCCGGGTGACGCCGATGTGCCAGTCATGCTGCGGGGGCGCGTCGTTCTCGTGGCTGGGCCGCTGCAGCTCGTCCTGCTGCGGCCGGGGCGTGAAGTGGACGGGCAGCTCCACCAGATGCCGCGAGGCGATGGACTCGGTGAAGGACAGCTCCTCCTCGTCGATGCTGAGCTCCACGTCGGGCAGCCGCATGAGCAGCGCGTCGACGCCGACTTCGGCGATCACACGGCCGATGTCCTGGCCGGGGCACTCGTGTGCGCCGCCGCCGAAGGCGAGGTGCGAGCGGTTGCCCTGCATGTCGGCGGTCGGGTCGGGACGCACCCGGGGATCGACGTTGGCCGGCGCCGGCGCGAACAGCAGCCCGTCGCCCTTGCGGATGCGCCGGCCGCCGAGCTCGGTGTCCTGCTTGGCGAAGTAGGCGAAGATGGTGCTGAACGGCGGCTCGTCCCAGAGCAGTTGCTCCACCGCCTGGGGCACGGTCATCTGACCGCCGTTGAGCTGGGAGCGGAAGCGCGGGTCGATCAGCACCTGGCGCAGCACGTTGGCGAGGAGGTTGGCGGTGGCCTCGTAGGCGGCGATGAGCACCACGCGGAGGTGCTGGGCGATCTCCTCGTCGGTCAGTCCGGCCGGGTGCCCGACCAGGTGGCCGGCGAAGTCGTCGAGCGGCCGGGCCCGGCTGCGGGCGGTGAGGCGTTCCAGCGCCCCCATGACGTAGGCGTTGCTGGCGATCGCGGTCTCGGTGCCCCTGATCATGTCGCGAGCGGCCTCGACGATCCGGTCCCCGTACTCGTCGGGCATGCCGAGGACGTGGCACATCACGGCCATCGGCAGGTGCTCGGCGTACTGACCGACCAGGTCGGCCTCGCCCGCCTCGCAGAACCGGTTGACGACGCGCTGGACGCTGCGGTTGACGTGCCGGCGCAGGCCGCGGAAGTCGGTGGCCGCCACGGCCGCGTCGATGGCGCCGCGCAGCCGCCGGTGCTCGTCGCCCTCGGCGTGGGCGCACATCGGCTGCCAGGCGATGTGCGGCATCAGCGGATGGTCGGGCTTGACCAGGCCCTCCGCGAGCGCGGACCAGATCCGGCTGTCCTTGCAGTACTGCGCGGGGCTGCGCACCAGCTGCTGGTTCTCGGCGTGGCCGAGGACC
This sequence comes from Streptomyces sp. NPDC126497, assembly GCF_040302425.1. NCBI lineage: Bacteria > Bacillati > Actinomycetota > Actinomycetes > Kitasatosporales > Streptomycetaceae > Streptomyces > Streptomyces sp. NPDC126497. The sequence goes on along the minus strand of NZ_JBEORT010000048.1, from coordinate 27,031 downwards.
ACCCACACCGGCACGTCGTCGTGGAGCAGTACGGGCGCCACCGGGCCGTGCTCGGCCCGCAGGTGCTCGTACAGCCTCTTCAGGTCCGGCGACTCGTGCAGCCGGCTCAGCCCGCCGGGGCCCCGGCCGTGCGCGGGGCAGCCGGGGGGCGGGCCGGTCCGGGGGGTGTCCGTTCCGGCCGGGGAGTCTCCCGTCGGGGAAGTGGGTTCAGGCGTCACAGTGGTCGCTCCGAGGGGGAAAGCGGGGGCTGGGGCGGGAGGGGGCCCCGGGGTCAGGTGAGCGAGCCCGTCATGGCGAGCGAGTGCAGGAACCGCATCAGGGTCATCAGCACGTCACGGCTGGAGGCGCGGCGTCGCACGTCGCACTCCACGATCGGGATCCGCTCGGACAGGTCGAGGGCGGACCGCAGGTCCGCGACGGGGTGGCGCGGGGCGTCCGGGAAGGAGTTGACCGCGACGACGAACGGCACACCGCGCTCCTCCAGCCGCCCCATGACGTCGAAGCTGACTTCGAGGCGGCGGGTGTCGACCAGCACGACCGCGCCCAGCGCCCCCTCGAACAGTCCGTTCCACAGGAACCAGAAACGCTCCTGGCCCGGGGTGCCGAACAGGTACAGCACCAGCTGGTCGGTGATCTTGATACGGCCGAAGTCCATGGCGACCGTGGTGGCGGTCTTGGACGCGGACCCGAAGTCGTCGTCGACCCCGATGCCGGCCTGTGTCATGGTCTCCTCGGTGGTCAGCGGTTTGATCTCGCTGACCGAGCCGACCATGGTCGTCTTGCCGACCCCGAACCCGCCCACGATCACGATCTTCACCGCGGCCTGTGCCGTGTGCGGCAGCCGGTCCTCGGCGCGGGGGCCCGGGATGGTCTCAGAGCCTTTGAAGTCCATGCATCACCGCTTCGAGAAGGGAACGGTCGGGCAGCGCCTTGCGGACGATCGGGAAGCGCGCCTGGACCAGTTCCGCCGCCAGCATCTCGGTGAGCAGCACGGTCACCGCGCTGAACGGCAGGTTGAGGTAGGCCGACAGTTCGGCCGCGGACAGGGGGGCGGCACAGAGCCGGAGCAGCGCCGCCTGCTCGGGGGTGGCGGAGGGCGGGGGGTCCGGGGAGCCGGCCACGATCAGCGTGACGAGATCGATGTCCGCACGTTCGCCGTCCGGCCCGGCGACGACGTACAGACGCTCCGGGTTGCCGCCGCCCCTCTTCCCACCGGCCGGCCCGGCCGGCCGCGGAGGGGGGACGGCCCGGGGGAAGCGCCTCTGGCGTTGCGGAGGAGTCATACGGTCTGCCCGTTCCGTCGGGGCGGACTGGTCAGGTGGGCGCCGATGCGGACGACGAGGTCGCGCATCATGCCGCCCATGCGGCCGGGTTCGCAGGTCATGTCGGAGAGCACCGCGAGATAGGCGTTGGCGCCGGCCGCCATCAGGTAGAAGTAGCCCTGGTCGATCTCGATGAGCACCATCTTCATCTCGCCGTCACCGTGCGGGAGTTCCTGCGCGACGGCCCCGGCGAGGCTCTGTACGCCCGCGCAGGCGGCGGCGACCCGGTCGGCGGCGTCCGGGTCGCCGCCGTGGCGGGCGATGCGCAGGCCGTCGGCGGAGAGCACCACGATCATCTCGACGCCGGGTACGCCGTCGGCGAGCTCCTTGAGCATCCAGTCGAAGTTGGCTCGCTGCTGGATCACTTGGGGTCTCCCTCGTCATCGGCCTCGGTGCGGGCCGGTTCGTTGATGAGATGCAGGTAGGCGGTCGGGTTCCGGGTGAAGTCGGTGGGGTGGACGCCCGGGTCGAGGTCCTTCTTCAGGCCCTCCCAGAAGGCGTCGACCCACAGCCCGGGTTCGCGGTCGTTCCGCTTCTTCTTCTCGGGCTCGGGGCGGGCCCAGATGTCGTGGTACTCCTCGCCCCGTTCCCTGGCCTCCCGCTCGGCCCGTTCGGCGGCCGCCTGCTCGGCGTACTGCTGGGCCAGCGGGGTCTTCACCCGGCTGCGGCGCTGCGGCAGCCCGCTCGCGGCCCACTCGGTGACCTCGGGGACGTCGTCCTCGAGGGAGACGGTGTCGGGGATGCGGGGGCTGGTGGGGCGGCGACGCTTGGGGGTGCGCTCCGGACCCGGGAGGGCGTCCACCGGACGGGGCACGGAGGTCGCCCCGATGCCGTGGGCGAGGCCCACACCGGGCTCGTCGGTGATCATCTCGCTGGGCACGACGAGGACGGCGCGGACGCCGCCGTAGGCGGAGGGGCGCAGCGAGACCTGCATGTCGAACGCCGTGCAGAGCCGGCCGACGACGGCGAGGCCGAGGCGCGGGTTCTCCCCGATCTCCTGGAGGTCGGTGCCCTTCTGGGCCTGTTCGAGGATGCCCTCGATGCGGGCGCGGGCCTGCTCGTCGAGACTGACGCCGGCGTCCTCGATCTCGATGGCGACGCCGGTCTGCACCTCGGTGGCGGTGACGCTCACCTTGGAGGTCGGCGGCGAGTAGCGGGTGGCGTTGTCGAGGAGTTCGGCGGCGGCGTGGATGACCGGTTCGACGTAGATGCCCTTGATGTTGATCTTGGCGATCGACCTCAGGTCGATGCGGCGGTACTCGAGGATGCGGGACATGGCGCCGCGCAGCACGCTGTAGAGCGCGACGGGGCTGGGCCACTGGCGTCCGGGACGGCCGCCGCCGAGGACGGAGATGGAGTCGGCGAGGCGGCCGATCAGCGCGGTGCCGTGGTCGATGCGCAGCAGGTCGTCGAAGACCTCGGGGTTGCGGCCGTGGTCCTCCTCCATCTCCCGGAGTTCCTTGGCCTGCTGGTGGACGATGGCCTGGACGCGGCGGGCGATGCTGACGAAGGAGCGCTGGGCGGAGTCGCGCAGGTTCTCCTCGTCGTCGATGATCTTGAGCATCGTCCGCAGCATCCGGACCTGGTACTCCGGCAGGTCGCGCCAGGCCGGATCGAGCCGGGGCAGGCCCCGGATCACCTCGTCGGGGTCGTTGCCGCTGTGCAGGTAGTCCAGGGCCGCGGGGGCGACCCGCCGGATGAAGTGGTCCGTCTCCGTGTCGTGGGCGGCGATCCGGGCCTCCAGATACGCGCGGTGACGGTCGTGTTCGGCCCGCGCCTCCCGCAGGGCCCGGCCGCGGCGCACCGCCTCGGCCGCGGCGGCGGTCACCAGCAGGGTCGCGACGGCGCCGCACGCGCCGACGGCGATCCGGGCGGGTTCCGTCACCAGGGCGACGGCGGCTCCGGTCACCGCGGCCATCACTATGGCCGGCAGCACCAGCACGCGTGTGTGGGGAAGTTGGACACTCGCCATGTGAGCCCTCTGAAACGAATCGACCGACGGTGGGGAAACCTGCACACAAGGGAACAAGCGCACGAATTCATCTCAACTCGGTGCGCTGTGGGCGAGCCTAGTCCGGCGGGATCATCGCCATGTCATATTCCGCAAGTGCCGGAAACGACCCCCGGGGCAGGAGTACGCTCAGGTCGTTTACACGGTGCGCGTCCTTTCGAACACATTCCGTCACCGCGACCGGGCGTGCGAAACCCCCTCACCGGCACGGGTGAGAGGCCCTCGGTCCCTCCGATCCTGCCCGTCGAACCGGGCGGTGACGCTCCCGGGGAGGGCGCACGGAAGGCAGAAGCCCGGCGCGCACGGGGCGCACCGGGCTTCCTGGGGTGACGGGCCGGGCGGTTCAGCCCACGGACGAGTAGGCGACCACCCCGCGCAGCAGCCCGTCGACCGCCTTGCGGGCGTTCCTGGCGACCGTCGAGCCCTCGGCGGCCGGCGCCGCGGCCGAGATCTGGCCGAGCACGTCGATGACCTGCTTGCACCAGCGCACGAAGTCACCGGCCGGCATCTCCGCCTCGCGCAGCACCTCGTCCAGCCCCTTGCCCGAAGCCCACATGTAGGCGGCCCAGGCGAAGCCGAGGTCGGGTTCGCGCTGGCCCACGCCCTCCGTCTGGCTGATCCGGAAGTCCTCCTCCAGGGCGTCCAGCCGGCCCCAGATGCGGACCATCTCGCCGAGCGCCGCCTTCGCCCTGCCCGAGGGCAGCTTGGGCGCCATCGCGTCGTCGGCGACCCTGGCCTCGTACACCAGCGCCGACACGCACGCGGCGAGTTCGGCGGGACCGAGCCCCTCCCATACGCCCTCGCGCAGGCATTCGCTGGCCAGCAGGTCGAGTTCGCCGTACAGCCGGGCCAGCCGCTTGCCGTGCTCGGTGACCTCGTCGCCGCGCAGGTAGTCCATCTCGGTCAGCAGCGCCACGATCCGGTCGAAGGTGCGGGCGATGGTGTTCGTCCGGCCCTCGATACGGCGCTCCAGCTGCGAGGTGTCGCGCAGCAGCCGGTGGTAGCGCTCGGCCCAGCGGGCGTGGTCCTCGCGGTCCTGGCAGCCGTGGCAGGGGTGGGCCCGCAGCGTCTTGCGCAGCCGCGCGATCTCCCGGTCGTCGGCCGCCTGGGCGCGCTGCTTGCGGTGCCGCTCCGGGACGATGTGCCCGGCCTTGGTGCGCAGCGCGGAGGCGAGGTCACGGCGGGACTGCGGGGAGCGCGGGTTGAAGGACTTCGGGATCCGCATCCGCTCCAGCGCCTCGACCGGCACCGGGAAGTCGATCGACGCCAGCCGCTTGACCTGTCGCTCGGCGGTCAGCACCAGCGGGCGCGGACCGTCGTGGTGGTCGAAGCCGCGGTGGCCGTTGGACCGCCCCGCGGACAGGCCCGGGTCGAGGACCAGCGCCAGTCCCGCGTACTTGCCGGTGGGCACGTGGATGATGTCGCCGGGCTTGAGCTTCTCCAGCGCGACGGCGGCCTCCGCGCGGCGCTGCACCGCGCCCTGCCGGGCCAGCTCGTTCTCCCGGTCCTTCAGCTCGCGGCGCAGCCGCGCGTACTCCTCGAAGTCGCCGAGGTGGCAGGTCATGGAGGCCTTGTAGCCCTCGAGCCCCTCCTCGTTGCGCTGCACCTGCCGGGAGATGCCCACGACCGACTTGTCCGCCTGGAACTGCGCGAACGACGTCTCGAGGAGCTCGCGCGAACGGTGCCGGCCGAACTGCTCGACCAGGTTGACCGCCATGTTGTACGACGGCTTGAAGCTGGAGCGCAGCGGATAGGTGCGCGTGCCGGCCAGTCCCGCGAGGTGCTCGGGGTTCATCCCGCGCTGCCACAGCACCACCGCGTGGCCCTCGACGTCGATGCCGCGCCGGCCGGCCCGGCCGGTCAGCTGGGTGAACTCGCCGGGGGTGATGTCGGCGTGCTGCTCGCCGTTCCACTTGACGAGCTTCTCCAGCACCACCGAGCGGGCGGGCATGTTGATGCCGAGGGCGAGGGTCTCGGTGGCGAACACGGCCTTCACCAGGCCGCGCACGAACAGTTCCTCGACGACCTCCTTGAACGTCGGCAGCATGCCCGCGTGGTGGGCCGCGATGCCGCGCTCCAGGCCCTCCAGCCACTCGTAGTAGCCCAGGACGTGCAGGTCCTCGGTGGGGATGGAGGCGGTGCGCTCCTCGACCAGGGAGCGGACCTTCGCCCGCGCCTCCTCGTCGTTGAGCCTGAGGCCCGCGTACAGGCACTGCTGGACGGCGGCCTCGCAGGCGGCGCGGCTGAAGATGAAGGTGATGGCGGGCAGCAGGCCCTCGGAGTCGAGCCGCTCGATGACCTCGGGCCGGCTCGGCGTCCACACGCGCGAGCGCTGTCTGCGCTCCCGCTCCCGGTCGGCCTCGCGCGTGTTGCCCCGCCCGCGCCGGCGGTCGCCCCAGGACGGGCGGCTGGCCTCCAGACGGGCCATGCGCGTGAGGTCGGGGTTGACGGCCTTCTTGCGGCCCTCGCCCTCCTCGAACAGGTCGTAGATCCGGCGCCCGGCGAGCACGTGCTGGAACAGCGGCACGGGCCGGTGCTCGGAGACGATCACCTGGGTGTCGCCGCGGACGGTGTCCAGCCAGTCGCCGAACTCCTCCGCGTTCGACACCGTCGCCGACAGGGACACCAGGGTCACCGACTCGGGGAGGTGGATGATCACTTCCTCCCAGACGGCGCCGCGGAAGCGGTCGGAGAGGTAGTGCACCTCGTCCATCACCACGTAGCCGAGGCCCAGGAGGGTCTGCGACCCGGCGTACAGCATGTTCCGCAGCACCTCGGTGGTCATCACGACCACCGGGGCGTCGGGGTTGACGCTGTTGTCGCCGGTGAGCAGGCCCACCTTCGCGGCGCCGTAGCGACGGCACAGGTCGGCGTACTTCTGGTTCGACAGCGCCTTGATGGGTGTCGTGTAGAAGCACTTCTTGCCCTGCCGGAGGGCGAGGTGGACGGCGAACTCGCCGACGATCGTCTTGCCGGAGCCGGTGGGCGCGGCGACCAGCACGCCCTTCCCCGCCTCGAGCGCCTGGCAGGCCTCGATCTGGAAGGGGTCGAGGCCGAAGTCGTACATCTCGCGGAAGGAGGCGAGCGCGGTGGCCTGCTCGGCAGCGCGCCTGCGTGCTGCCGCGTACCGCTCGGCCGGTGAGAGGTCCTCTGTCATCGTGCTTTCGAGCGTACCGGGCCGCACCGACAACAGGACGATCATTATCCGTGACCGCCCCGGCGGGCGGCGGGGCCGTCCGGTTCAGGGACCGACGACCCGCAGGGCGCCCGGCACGCACCGCGCGGTCAGCGGCAGCGGGCCCACCGGCTCCCCGTCCGCGTACCCGGTGACCTCCTCGGCGGCCAGCTCCACGCTCGCCGCCCGCAGCACGGTGATCGCGGGGTGGTCGACGTGCGTCCCCCGGTACACCCTCGGGAACACCCGCAGCAGTGCGGCCCGGCTGCACCGGCCGACCACCGTGATGTCGAACAGCCCGTCGGTGAGGTCCGCCCCGGGGCATATCCGCATGCCGCCGCCGTACGACGGCCCGTTCCCGACGGCCACCAGCGTCGCCTCGACCTCACGGACCCCGCCGCCGTCGAGGGTGATCCGGTACGGCAGCGGCCGGAAGGCGGCCAGCTCGGCGACGATCGCGACGTCGTACTTCAGGCGTCCGAGGGGCAGCCGCATCCGGTTGCCCCGGTCGTTGACCCGCGAGTCGAATCCGGAGGCGAGCACGGCGCCGAACCAGCGGTCGCCGACCCGGCCGAGGTCGATGTCGCGGACCCGGCCGCACTTGAGGGCGTCGGCGATCATCCGGCCGGCCGCGGCCGGTTCCCGCAGGGGCATGCCGAGGGCGCGGGCGAAGTCGTTGCCGGTCCCGGCGGCGACCAGGCCGAAGGGGGTGCCGGTGCCGACGACGGCCTGCAGGGCGAGGTTCGCCATTCCGTCGCCGCCGACGGCGATCAGGGCGCCGGTGCCCTCCTCGACGGCGGCGCGCGCCCGGGCCAGGGCGTCCCGCGGGTCGTCGCCGACCACGGTCCGCACCGAGAAGCCGGCGTCCCGCAACGCGGAAGCGGCCGGGCGCGCCGCGCGGGCGCCCCGGCCGCGGCCCGCGGTGGGGTTGACGAAGAGGGTGATCTCGCTGGTCACGGGGATGACCCTATGAGCTGCGAGGCGGTCCTCAGGTCACGTCGTCATAACCGTTGACCCGGTCCTTGGTGGCCTGCTCGGGCAGGGCGGCCACCGGCTCCACCGGATCGATCGCCTCCGGGGTGAGGTCCAGCTCGGACGCCTCGTCGTCGGCGGGCCCCAGGGCCTCCAGCCGGCGCTTGCGGCGGTCGTTGAGCAGGGCCACGGCGACCGCGCCGAAGTACAGGATCCAGATCGGTCCGGCGAGCATGAGCATGGTCAGCGGGTCGGTGCTCGGCGTGGCGATGGCCGCGAACAGCGTGATGCCCATGATCATGCCGCGCCACCAGCCGAGCATCCGGCTGCCGCTCAGCACCCCGGTGAGGTTGAGCATGATCAGCAGCAGCGGCAGCTCGAAGGAGAGGCCGAAGACCAGCACCATGCGCAGCACGAGGTCGAGCAGGTCGTCCAGCGGCAGCAGGTTGGTCGTGCTCGCCGGCGTGAAGTCGAGCAGGACCTTCGCCGTGGTGGGCAGCACCGTGTAGGAGAAGTAGGCACCCATCATGAACAGCGGCGCGCCGGTGCCGACGAACGCGTAGGCGTACTTCTTCTCGTGCCGGTGCAGACCGGGTGCGACGAAGGCCCACAGCTGGTAGAGCCAGACCGGCGAGGCGAGCACGACGCCCGCCATCAGCGACACCTTCAGCGCCAGCGTGAAGGGGGTGAGCAGACCGTTGATGGTGATCTGCGCGCAGGGCTTGTCGTCTCTGGTCCTCGCCAGCTGTTCGAAGGTCTGGTCACAGCCGACCGAGTCGAGGATCGGCCGCGTGATCAGATTGATGATGTCGTTGTAGAAGAAGGCTGCGACGATCGTCACCAGGACGATGGCCAGCAGCGCTTTCGCGAGTCGGTTGCGGAGCTCACGAAGGTGCTCCGCGAGGGACATCCGCCCCTCGGGATCCCTCTCCTGCTTGCGGGCAGACTTGAGCAACCCACGTTCCCATCTCGTGCGGCGGGCCGGAGTCCCCGGCCCTGCGTCAGCGCTTGGTCGTGTCCGTCGGCTCCGCCACCGGGCGGGAGCTGGTCACGTCGCCGGGGGCGGCCTGGATGGTGCGCTGCGCCGAGGGCTCCTCCCCGGGGGCCGGCGGGTCGGCGGGGGCGGAGGACTTGTCCTCCTTCATCGCCTTGGCCTCGCTCTTGAGGATGCGGGCCGACTTGCCGAGCGACCGCGCCATGTCCGGAAGCTTCTTCGCGCCGAACAACAAAATGACGACGACGAGGATGAGAATCAACTCGGGAGCGCCGATCTTGCCACCGAACATAAGTCTTTACCTTCTCACCGAGGCTGCTGGGGGTGGGGGCCGTCCGACCGGTCGGACATGTGTCCGGACGATCGTGTCGTCAGCGATCGTAACGCTCGGGGGTGAACGTGAGGCAATCCCCGTGCGTACTCCCGTCCGCGGTCCGGGCCTCGTCTCCGGGCCGCGATCAGCAGCGTACCCGCCGCGACCCACAGGGTGACAGGGCGAGGACGCGCCGGGAGCGGCCGCGGCCGCTCAGAGGGCTCCGGCGGAACGGCCCGCGACGGTCGCCGCCCGTTCCAGGTCCTCCGCCGCGCGGCCGATGCGGCGCGCCGAGTCCGCGACCTGTCTGCCGAGGCGTTCCGCCTCGACGAAGACCCGGACGGCGAGCACCCCGAGCACCAGCAGACCCAGGAACCCCACGGCAACCGCGAACATCGGCCAGAACATGAGGACGAGCCTAGACCGTCGAGTGCAGCCGCAGCGTCCGGACCCCGCCGCCGGTCAGCAGCTCCACGATCCGCTCCCCCGCCGGCTTGCGGACGGCGGCCCCGCACCCGGGGCAGGTGAAGGAGTAGAAGGTGGTGCGGCTGCTGGCGCCGATGGCCAGGCGCAGCGCGCTCGCGGCGAGCTCGAAGCGCTCCCGGCAGTCCGGGCAGCCCGCCCGGAACATCACCGGGGTCACGTTCCTCATCCCCGCGAACGCGGACGCCGCCGTCATGGCCCGCGCACCGGACGCCGCCGACTCGCTCACAGCCCTCGCTCCTGCCTGTCGTCCTGTCCGTGCGGTCCCGGTCGTCCGGCCGCCTCGGCCCCGTCGTACGCCGCGAGCGCCTCACGGGCCGCCTGCCGGGCGCTGTCGGCCAGCCCGTGCGGCGCGACGATGCGGCCGTCGCGGCCGAGCCGCAGGGCCAGCCGTCTGAGCGAGGCCGGGTCGGGGGTGCGCAGGGTGATGCGCAGCCCGCCGTCGGGGAGCTCGTCCGCGCTGTCGTGCGGGTAGTACTCCGCGACCCAGCGCCCGCCCGGACCGACCTCGACCACCACCTCGGGGTCCTCGGCCGCCGGCTGCACCAGCGCCTCCGACAGGTCCCGCAGCTCGACCTCGGGCGGCGCGGACGGCTCGTCGAGGATCCGGATCTCGGCGACCCGGTCGAGCCGGAAGGTGCGGCGCGCCTCGGAGCGCCGGCACCAGGCCTCTACATAGGTGTGGCCCACGCTGACCAGACGGATGGGGTCGATCTCCCGCTCGGTGACCTCGTCGCGCGCGGGCGAGTAGTAGCGGATCCACAGTCTGCGGCGCTCGGCGATGGCCCGGTCGACGTCCGCGAAGACGCCGCCCTCGGACTCGAAGGTCACCGACAGCCGGGCGCTGGCGCCGGCCGCCTCGCCGGCCGCGGTCTCCACCTTCGCGGTGGCCCGCAGCAGCGCCTGCCGGTCGCCCTCCCGCAGCCCCGGCAGCGTGGCCACGGCACGGGCGGCGACCAGCAGCGCGGTGGCCTCGTCGGCGGCGAGCCGCAGCGGCTCGGCCGCCTCCGCGCCGAGGGCGGCCGGGTTGTGCCACCAGATGCGCTCGCCGTCGGTGTCGATGTCCAGCAGATCGCCGCCGCGGAAGCTGGTGCCGCACATGGGCAGCACGTCGAGGTCGGAGACCAGCTCGTCCTCGGTGATCCCGAAGGCGCGCGCCACGTCCTCGATCCGGGCGCCGGGGCGCTCGCGCAGATACGTCACCAGGGAGAGCATCCGCCGGGTCTGGTCGATGGCGTTCACGGGCCTGACCGGTTTGCCTGCCACGTTCTCGTCCGCTCTCCCTCAGCCCTTGGCCACGGCACGCAGCCGGTCCACCACGTCGGCCCGCAGCTCCGCGGGCTCCAGGACCACCACGTCCGGTCCGAACTCCACCAGCCAGGCGTCCAGGCCGTGCCCGTACGGGATCTCCAGCTCGTCCCAGCCGTCGCCGAGCTCCCGCACCGCGGTGGCCCTCGCCCGCAGGGGGTAACCGGCGTCGGAGCGCAGCCGGATCCGCGCCGAGCGGTCCGCGGTCTCCCCGGCCCAGCTCGCCACGGTCTCCCGCACGGTGACGACGTCCGGCACCGGAACGGTGAACCGGCCGCTGCGCGAGCGCACCTTCCCGGTGATCCGGGAGAGCCGGAAGACCCGTTCGGCGCCCCGGTCCCGGTCCCAGCCGGCCAGGTACCAGTGACCGCGCCAGCACTCCAGCGCCCACGGTTCGACGTGCCGCTGCCCGGGCTGGGCGGCGTTGGCCTTGCGGTAGTCGAAGACGACCGGCCGGCGGTCCCGGCAGGCCAGCATCAGCGGCTCGAACGCGGCCTCGTGCACCGGGATGCGCGGCTCCAGCGCGCCGTGGGCGCCGTACGGGTCGACGTCCTCGGGAAGGCCGGCCGCGCGCAGCTTCTGCAGGGCGCCGCTGGCCGCTCCGGCGAGCCGGGCCTGCTGCCACACCTTGGCGGCGAGCCCGAGGGCGGCGGCCTCCTCGGCGTCGAGGGTGATGGGCGGCAGCCGGTTGCTGTCGCGGCGGGCGAGGTAGCCGACCTCGCCGTCGAGGTTCTCCACGGTCTCGATGACCAGTCCGAGCTCGCGCAGGTCGTCCTTGTCGCGCTCGAACATGCGGTTGAAGGAGTCGTCCGAGCCCGCTTCGAGGTACGCCTCGATGGATTCGCGCAGCTCGCGCTTGCTGAGCGGCCGGCGCGTCCCGAGCAGACACAGCGCCAGGTTCATCAGCCGCTCGGCCTTGGCAATGGCCATCGACCCGCTTCGCCTCCCTCAGGTGCTTACGACCGATGACCGTACCGTCCCGGGGTGGCACGGCAAAAGCCGAGGGCCCACGCCCGGACAGGCGTGGGCCCCGGACGGTCGACTCCGGTCGGATCAGACGCCGAGCAGGTCGACCACGAAGATCAGGGTCTCACCGGGCTTGATCGCCGGGGTGGGGCTCTGGTCGCCGTAGGCGAGGTGGGCGGGGATGGTCAGCTGGCGGCGGCCGCCGACCTTCATGCCCTGCACGCCCTGGTCCCAGCCCTTGATGACCCGGCCGCCGCCCAGCGGGAAGCGGAAGGGAGTGCCACGGTTCCAGCTGGCGTCGAACTCCTCGCCCGTGCTGAAAGCGACACCGACGTAGTGCACGGTGACGGTCTGGCCCGCCTGCGCCACCTCGCCGTCGCCCTCCCAGATGTCCTTGATCTCGAGGTCCGCCGGGGGCTCGCCGCCCGGGAAGTCGATCTCGGGCTTGTCGATGCTCACGTCTAACGCTCCTGCTTGTCTGCGGAAAGGCGAACACGCACAGTCTTACATCCCCACGGCCTCACAGCTTCGCGAGGATGTCGACCGAGAAGACCAGCGTGGAGTCCTTCTTGATCTCGCTGCCCTGCGGCGGGTTGTCGCCGTAGCCCAGCTCCGGCGGGATGACGATGAGGACCCGGCTGCCGACCTTCTTCCCGGTCAGTCCCTGCGCCCAGCCCTTGACGACCTGCTGCAGCGAGAACGACGTCAGCTGACCCCGGCCGTACGTGGAGTCGAACTCCTTGCCGCCGTCCCACAGCACCCCCTTGTACTGCACCAGGACGCTGTTCTCGGCGCCGACCTCCTCGCCGTCGCCCTCGATGACGTAGCTCGACACGAGCTTCTCCGGGGCGTTCGCGTCGGGCACCTCGATGGCGGGCGCCTTGCCGTCGGTGTTGGTGCCGACCTTCGGCAGGTCCTCGTCGTCCTGGGGCACCTCGGTGCCCTTGGCGGAGCTCTTGGCGTTGAACGTGTCCTGGATGTCGACCACGAACACCAGCGTGTCGGTGCCCTTGATCCCCGCCTGCTCGTTGCCCTGCTCGCCGTACCCCCAGGTGGGCGGGACGGCCATCTGGACGCGGCTGCCGGTCTTCTTGCCGGTCAGCGCGTACCGCCAGCCGTCGATGATGGTGCCCTGGGCGAGCTGGATGGCCAGCGGGCTCTTGCGGTCGTAGGAGTTGTCGAACACCTTCGCGGTGCTCCACACCTGGCCCAGGTAGTGGGCGACGACGAAGTCGTTCTCCGCGACCGTCCTGCCGCCGCCCGCGATGACCGTCTTGACCGCGAGGTCCTTGGAGGGGTCGCCGCTGCCCTTGGCGACCGTCGGCTTCTCCCCGAACTCCGTGCCCGCGGTGATCGCCGGCAGCGGTCCGTCGACGATCTTCGGCGGCGGGGCCGCGGACGTCTCCTGCGCCGAGGGCGACGCGCTGTCGCTGGCCTTGCCCGAGTCGGACTTGTCGTCGCCGCACGCGGCGAGGGTGGCCAGTCCGGCGGGAACGGCAATGAGAAGTGAGCGTCGGCGCACGGTGGGGGCCTCGTAATCGTCGATCTTGTGGATGGCGTCCGCGCAACTCTACGGCGTGCGAAGGGCGCCGCACGGTGTAACGTACGGCGCCCGTGTGACGTTCCGGGGATTTTCCGGCCCCTGGCGGAACGCGCCTCTCACATTCCGGCGATCAGCTTCTCCACCCGTTCGTCCACCGAACGGAACGGGTCCTTGCACAACACGGTGCGCTGGGCCTGGTCGTTGAGCTTGAGGTGCACCCAGTCGACGGTGAAGTCGCGGCGCTGTTCCTGGGCCCGCCGGATGAAGTCGCCGCGCAGCCGGGCCCGAGTGGTCTGCGGCGGAACGGACTTGCCCTCGAAGATCTTCAAATCGTTGCAGATCCGGGCCGCTTGCCCCTTTTTCTCCAGCAGGTAGTACAGACCCCGCCGGCGGTGGATGTCGTGGTAGGCGAGGTCTATCTGCGCGACCCTCGGGTGCGACATCGTCATGTTGTGCTTGGCCCGGTACCGCTCCAGGAGCTTGTACTTCATGACCCAGTCGATCTCGGTGCCGATGCGGTCGAGGTCCTCGGACTCGATCGCGTCCAGCGTGCGGCCCCACAGCTCCAGCACCTGCTCCACGGTGCCGGTGCGGATGCCCCGGCGCTCGCAGAAGTCCAGCGCCTTCTCGTAGTACTCGCGCTGCACCTCCAGCGCGGACGCCTCCCGGCCGCTGGCCAGGCGCACCTTCCTGCGCCCGGTGATGTCGTGGCTGACCTCGCGGATCGCCCGGATCGGGTTCTCCAGGGTGAGGTCGCGCATCACGGTGCCCGCCTCGATCATGCGCAGCACCAGGTCGGTGGCGCCGACCTTGAGCAGCATGGTCGTCTCGGACATGTTCGAGTCGCCCACGATGACGTGCAGCCGGCGGTAGCGCTCGGCGTCCGCGTGCGGCTCGTCGCGCGTGTTGATGATGGGCCTCGAACGGGTCGTCGCCGAGGAGACGCCCTCCCAGATGTGCTCGGCCCGCTGGCTGACGCAGTACACGGCGCCGCGCGGTGTCTGCAGCACCTTGCCCGCGCCGCACAGCAGCTGCCTGGTCACCAGGAAGGGGATGAGGATGTCCGCGAGCCGCGAGAACTCCCCGTGCCGGGCCACCAGGTAATTCTCGTGACAGCCGTAGGAGTTGCCGGCGGAGTCGGTGTTGTTCTTGAAGAGGTAGACGTCGCCCGCGATTCCCTCCTCGTGCAGGCGTCGTTCGGCGTCCACCAGGAGCCCTTCGAGAATGCGCTCGCCGGCCTTGTCGTGGGTGACCAGTTCGGTCACGTTGTCGCATTCCGGCGTTGCGTATTCCGGATGCGATCCCACGTCGAGATAGAGGCGGGCGCCGTTCCGCAGAAAGACATTGCTGCTGCGGCCCCATGACACGACACGGCGGAAGAGGTACCGCGCCACCTCGTCAGGCGACAGGCGGCGCTGTCCCCTGAACGTGCACGTGACGCCGTACTCGTTCTCCAGCCCGAAAATGCGGCGGTCCATGAGGGAACATTACGCCCGATCCCCCGACCTGAAACGGGGTTCGACGGCACGATTTGGATCATTTTCCGAACGGGCCGCGACCACCGCCCTCCCGGCGGGACCTGCCAGTACCCGTCCCGTGGCGGTCAGAACCAGCAGCGACACGCCGCCCGCGACCCCCGGCACGGCGAACCCCCACAGCGCCCCGCCCGCCTCGACGACCGGTCCGGTGAGACCCGTTCCGACCGACGCTCCGACGGTGAAGGTGGTCACCAGCCAGGAGAAGGCCTCGGTGACCGTGCCGCGCGGCGCGTGCCGGTCGACCAGCACGAAGGCGCAGGCGATGGCCGGGGCCAGGAAGAGCCCGGCGACCACGGTGAGCAACGTCATGGCCACCACGCCGGGCATCAGCATCAGCGGCAGGTAACACACCGCCAGGAGGGCCACCAGCACCCTCAGTCGCCGCGCGGGCTCCCCCGCCCACTGCCGCGCCCCGTACGCCGTACCGCCGATGAGCGCGCCCAGCCCGATCCCGGCCATCAGCCAGCCGTACACCTGGTCACCGCCGTGCTCGTCCGCGTAGGACACCGCCGCCACGGTGATGGACCCCAGCGCCATCCCCACGGCCAGGAAGGCGCCCAGCAGCGCGAGCAGCCCCGGCGAGCGCAGCGCGCCCAGCCAGTGCGCCTCGCGCGGCGCCGACCGCCAGGCGCGCGAGGGCGGCGAGACGACCACGGAGAGGGCGCCCAGCACCCCGATGACGTTCAGCACGAGCAGCGCGGCCTGCGCCGACCACAGCGAGGCGCACACCGTCACCAGCAGCGGCCCGACGGTGAACATCACCTCCTGCGCCACGGCGTCCATGGCGTACGCCCGGTGGACATGGTCCTCCTCGGGCAGCACGGACGACCACAGGGCGCGCAGCCCGCCCTCCAGGGGCGGGGTGAAGAGCCCCGCCGCGGCCACCGCGCCGTAGGCCACCGCGGGCGACCCGGTCCCCGTGAAGGCGAACAGCGCCATCGCCAGCGCCGACAGCACGGCGGCCGGCAGCTGCACCCGCGGCTGCCCGCGCAGGTCCACCAGCCGCCCCAGCACCGGCTGCCCGACGGCGTTGGCGACGCCGTACACCGCCGCCAGCGCACCGGCCAGGCTGTACGTGCCGCCCTCCGCGCGCACGAACAGCACGATCGCGATGGCGGCGGTCGCGTTGGGCAGCCGTCCCACGAGCGTGCCCACGAGCAGCCGGGCGGCGTGTCGCGCCCGGAGGATCTCCAGGTATCCCGTGGCCATGCGGGCCCTCCACTGGACGTTTTACGTATAACTACGGTCTCCATACGTACCATGTCCGCTGTTCACCAGTCCAGACGAAGGAGCGGCCCGACGATGCCCCGAGCCGGCACCCGCCCCACCAGCCGGGACGTCGCCCGGGCCGCCGGGGTCTCCCAGGCCGCGGTCTCCCTGGTCCTCGGCGACAAGTGGCGCGGCCGGGTCTCCGAGACCACGGCGGAACGCGTCCGCGAGGCCGCGCGCTCCCTGGGCTACCGACCCAACCTGGCCGCCCGCAACCTGCGCCTGGGCCGCACCCGCACGGTCCTGCTGGTCGTCCCCGCCCTCACCACGGAGTTCTTCGCCGGCGTCTACACGGGAGCGGCCCGGGTCGCCTCGCGGCACGGCTTCGGCGTGGTCCTCTACCCCTCCCCCGAGGGCATCGGCCCCGCCCGCGACCCCTTCGCGTCCGCGCAGGCCGCCCTGGACGGCGTCATCGCCTCCTCCATGGCCGCGGAGGCCCTCACCGCGATCCGCGGCGACCAGCTGCCGCTGGTGATGCTGGACAGCGACCCGGACGGCAGTGTGGGCGCGGCCACGGTCAACCTCGACATCGCCGACGGCGTCCGCCAGGTCACCGACCACCTCCTGGCCCTGGGCCACCGCCACTTCCTCCACCTGGCGGCGGACGTGGCGTCCTGGACCTTCGAGGTGCGCGCGCGGGAGCTGGCGGCGCGGCTGCGGGAGGTTCCGGACACGTCGTTGCGCACGGCGCGGGCGCCCATCTCGATCAAGGGTGCGCAGGCCTCGGCGGAGGCCGCGCTCGCCGGGGCGCCGGCGCCCCGCCCGACCGCCGTGATCTGTGACGACGACCAGCTGGCGGCCGGGACCTACAAGGCGGCGCGGCGGCTGGGGCTGCGGATCCCGGAGGAGCTGTCCGTCACCGGGCTGGACGACCTGGCGCTGGCGACGGCGATCGATCCGGAGCTGACGACCGTCCGGCTGGACGCGGAGCTGTTCGGGGAGCGGGGGATGCAGGCGCTGTTGGCGGTCCTGGAGGGCCGCGTGCCCCCGGGGGGTGACATCCAGGTCGAGCTGGTGGTACGGGGCTCCACGGCCCCGGCGCGATCCCCGCACTGACGGTTTGCGGCCGACCGGGGAATCCGCACGGCCCGGCGCTTACGGGGTGCCTTCCCCTTCACCCCGGCGGCCCGACTGCCCGCAGGGGGGAACGGCGGGAACGCCGCCCGCGGCGCGGAGGGAACGGGGCGGGGGCGGCCGCCCGCAGCGACCGGCGCGTCCGCACCCCGCACCCCCTCCAGCACGCGTGATCCGCGCCGGCCCGAGGACGGACACCCCCGACCCGGCCCCGACCCACCCACCGGCCGCAGGCGCCACCCGGGCCCCGCCGAAGCCACAGCCACAGCCGCAGCCGCAGCCGCAGCCGGGCTACTCGACGTCTCCGCCGGAGTCCGTCCCCGCCTCCGCCCCGGAGGCCGTCTCCACGGCACCGGCTTCCAGCAGACGGGACAGCTGGCGCCCCTCGATCCGCTTGAACTTCCGCTTCTGCGGGCGCGTCCGGTCCAGCACCGCCACCTCCAGCCGCTCCGCGGGGATCTCCCGCTCGCTGCCGTTGGTGTCGCGGGACAACGACTGCACCGCCAGCTTCAGCGCCTCCGCCAGCGTCATCCCGTCCCGGTGCCGCTGATCGAGGTATCCGCTGATCTGCTCCGCGTTGCCCCCCACCGCCACCGAGCCGTGCTCGTCCACGATGGACCCGTCGTGCGGCAGCCGGTAGATCTGGTCCTGCTCCGGGGTCTCCCCGACCTCGGCCACCACCAGCTCCACCTCGTACGGCTTCTCCCCCACGCTCGAGAAGATCGTCCCCAGCGTCTGCGCGTACACGTTCGCCAGGCCCCGGGCCGTCACGTCGTCCCGGTCGTAGGTGTAACCCCGCAGATCGGCGTAGCGCACGCCTCCGATCCGCAGGTTCTCGTACTCGTTGTACTTGCCGGCCGCGGCGAACCCGATCCGGTCGTAGATCTCGCTGAACTTGTGCAGCGCGCGGGACGGGTTCTCACCGACGAACACGATCCCGTCGGTGTACTGCAGCACGACCAGGCTGCGGCCGCGGGCGATGCCCTTGCGGGCGTACTCCGCCCGGTCCGCCATCGCCTGCTGGGGTGAGACATAGAACGGCGTCGACACCGGTTATCCGTCCCTTCCTGTCAAAGTCACTGGACCACCAAACAACCGAACAACCCGCCCGCGCCTACAGCAGCGAGGCCCGCGGACCGTCCGGCTGCTCCAGCCGCCGCTCCAGCACCGACCGGGCGATGTCGGCCGCCTCGTCCTCGGTGAGCCGGCGGAAGCCGTCCTCGGTGATCACGGTGACGATCGGGTAGATCCGGCGGGCGACATCGGGACCGCCGGTCGCCGAGTCGTCGTCTGCCGCGTCGTACAGCGCCTGCACCACCAGCGTGGTGGCCTCGGCCTCACTCAGGTCGTCCCGGAACAGCTTCTTCATCGCGCCGCGCGCGAAGATCGACCCGGAACCGGTCGCGGCGTACCCGTGCTCCTCCGAACGCCCGCCCGTGACGTCGTAGGAGAAGATCCGCCCCTTCTCCCGGTCCACGTCGTACCCGGCGAACAGCGGGACCACGGCCAGCCCCTGCATGGCCATGCCCAGGTTCGAGCGGATCATCGTCGACAGCCGGTTCGCCTTGCCCTCCAGCGACAGCTGCGCGCCCTCGACCTTCTCGAAGTGCTCCAGCTCCAGCTGGAACAGCTTCACCATCTCCACGGCCAGCCCCGCCGTACCGGCGATCCCCACCGCCGAGTACTCATCGGCCGGGAACACCTTCTCGATGTCCCGCTGCGCGATGACGTTCCCCATGGTGGCCCGCCGGTCACCGGCGAGAACCACGCCGCCCGGGAACGTGACGGCCACGATCGTCGTCCCGTGCGGGGCCTCGATCACGCCCTTCACGGGCGGCAACGACCTCTTGCCCGGCAGCAGCTCCGGCTGGTGCTCGGAGAGGAAGTCCATGAAGGAGGAAGAGCCTGGCGTCAGGAAGGCAGCTGGCAGACGCCCGGTGCTACGAGTGTTGGCTTCCACGCGATTCCTTCCACGTATGCGGCAGCCCGCCTTATGGCATCGGGCCGATCCTTGAACTGCCCCAGCGCCACGGTGCGGCTGAAGCACAGTACGCCACGGACCCTACCCGTCTCGTGGCAGTGATCCACATGCCCGGCCGGGGCGGCACGACATGCACGACGGACGCCCTGCCGCTCCGCGAGCACCGCGTCCAACGCCACTGGAGTGAGGCCGCACTTGCGACGAAGGTGGTACGCCGCCCCGCACCGGCCCGCCGGCCCCTCCGCGGCACCGTTCCCGCGGCGCCACTCGCCGCGGGGCTCCGCCTCGTCGCAGCCACGGCCGCGCTCATGCCCGGACGGGGCGGGCACCTCCTTGCGAGCCACCCGCCCTTTCGCCTTCCGGCGCCGCCGGGAGCACTCGCCCGAGTGCTCCCGGCAGGACGCTCGAAGGCCGCCGCGCAGGGACGTGCCGCCGGCGAACGCCGCCCGCGGCCTTTCCTCCCGGCGCCGCGAACGCCTCGTGGCGTCGTCCGCGTATGCGGCTTACTGTCCACCCTTCTGAACGAAGGACCTCACGAAATCCTCGGCGTTGGCCTCGAGCACGTCGTCGATCTCGTCCAGGACGTCGTCCACGTCCTCGCTCAGCTTTTCCTGTCGCTCCTTGAGGTCCTCCGAAGCCTGCGCCTCCGCCGCCTGCTCCTCGACCTCCTCCGTGGACCGGGTGGCCTTCTGCTGTCCGCCGCCGGTGTCCTTGGTCGCCATCACCCTCACCCCGCTCGGTTCGCCCGACACACTTGCTCGGTCAAGATCAGACCCTACTCGCCGGGTCCGACAATGCCCCCGCGGTTGCTCCAACCCGCGGGGACCACCTCGATGATTCCCGGACCCGGCGTTCTCCACCCTGTCCGGCCGGCCCTTCCCGGGTACCCGGGTACCCGCTCAGTTTCCCGACAGCACCCTGACCAGGTCTTCCGCCGTACGGCAGCGGTCCAGGAGCTCCTTGACGTGATTACGCGTTCCGCGAAGCGGTTCCAGGGTTGGAACCCGCTGCAGCGAGTCCCGGCCCGGCAGATCGAAGATCACCGAGTCCCAGGAGGCCGCCGCGACGTCGTCCGCGTACTGC
Organism: Streptomyces sp. NPDC126497; assembly: GCF_040302425.1. Lineage (NCBI taxonomy): Bacteria > Bacillati > Actinomycetota > Actinomycetes > Kitasatosporales > Streptomycetaceae > Streptomyces > Streptomyces sp. NPDC126497. The sequence continues at coordinate 6,999 of NZ_JBEORT010000048.1, read as the reverse complement.
TCCAGACAGCGCCCGCGGAAGTACGCCCGGGTGTCCTCCGGAGGCTTCGTGCGCGCCCGCTCGACCTCTCCCTCGTCCAGCAGCCGCTTCATCCGTCCACGGGCCACCAGACGGTTGTACAGGCCCTTCTCCGGGCGCACGTCGGCGTACTGCAGGTCCACCAGGTGCAGCCGGGCGGCGTCCCAGTCCAGGCCGTCCCTGCGCCGGTAGCCCTCCATGAGCTCCCGCTTGGCGACCCAGTCCAGCTCCCCGGCCAGGCTCATCGGATCGCTCTCCAGGCGGGCGAGCGTGTCCTCCCAGCGCGCCAGGACGTCCTTGGTCTGCTCGTCGGCGTCCGCCCCGAACCGCTCCTCGACGTACTTGCGCGCCAGCTCGTAGTACTCCATCTGGAGCTGCACGGCGGTCAGGGTCCGCCCGCTGCGCAGCGTGACGAGCCGTTTCAGGGTCGGATCGTGCGAGACCTGGTGCAGGGTCCGCACCGGCTGGTCGACCGCCAGGTCCACCGCGATGAAGCCGTCCTCGATCATGGACAGCACCAGTGCCGTCGTGCCCAGCTTCAGGTACGTCGAGATCTCGGACAGGTTCGCGTCGCCGATGATCACGTGCAGCCGGCGGTACTTCTCCGCGTCCGCGTGCGGTTCGTCGCGCGTGTTGATGATCGGGCGCTTCAGCGTCGTCTCCAGGCCCACCTCGACCTCGAAGTAGTCCGCCCGCTGGCTGAGCTGGAAGCCGTGCTCGTGGCCGTCCTGGCCGATGCCGACGCGGCCGGCGCCGGTGAAGACCTGGCGGGTGACGAAGAACGGCGTCAGGTGGCGCACGATGTCCGAGAAGGGGGTCTCCCGCTTCATCAGGTAGTTCTCGTGCGTGCCGTAGGAGGCGCCCTTGTTGTCGGTGTTGTTCTTGTAGAGGTGGATCGGCTGGGCGCCGGGGAGCTGGCCGGCCCGCTCCGCCGCCTCGGCCATGATCCGCTCCCCGGCCTTGTCCCAGAGGACGGCGTCGCGCGGGTTGGTGACCTCGGGGGCGCTGTACTCCGGATGGGCGTGGTCCACGTAGAGCCGCGCGCCGTTGGTGAGGATGACGTTGGCCAGGCCGATGTCCTCGTCGGTGAGCTGGCTGGCGTCGGCGGCCTCGCGGGCGAGGTCGAAGCCTCGCGCGTCCCGCAGCGGATTCTCCTCCTCGAAGTCCCAGCGGGCCCGGCGGGCCCGGTGCATCGCCGCCGCGTAGGCGTTCACGATCTGGGACGAGGTGAGCATGGCATTGGCGTTGGGGTGGCCGGGGACGGAGATGCCGTACTCCGTCTCGATGCCCATTACTCGCCGTACGGTCATGCGGCCCTCCTTGCCCGGCGGCGTCCCCGGTCGGGGGCGCTGCTGTACCGCCGGCGCTCCGGTGCGTGTGCGGTGCCCGTCCCCGCACTGCGCGACTCGGCGGTACCAGAGAGCCTAGAACGCCTTTGCGCTGGTGGGGAGATCATTTGCGTCATTGCTGTGCTCCAGCCGTGGCACCGAAAGCAGCCGGCTGCGGGTACCCACGGAGGGCACCCGCAGCCGCCCTGGCTTTTACAGGTACTGACCGGTATTCGCCACCGTGTCGATGGAGCGTCCGGTGTCCGATCCCTGCTTTCCGGTGATGAGCGTACGGATGTAGACGATCCGCTCACCCTTCTTCCCGGAGATCCGGGCCCAGTCGTCCGGGTTGGTGGTGTTGGGCAGGTCCTCGTTCTCCTTGAACTCGTCCACGCAGGCCTGGAGCAGGTGGGAGACGCGCAGGCCCTTCTGGTTCTTCTCGAGGAAGTCCTTGATCGCCATCTTCTTGGCGCGGCCCACGATGTTCTCGATCATGGCGCCGGAATTGAAGTCCTTGAAGTAGAGGACTTCCTTGTCGCCGTTGGCGTAGGTGACTTCCAGGAAGCGGTTCTCCTCGGACTCGGCGTACATCTGTTCCACGGCGGTCCGGATCATGCTCTGGACCGTCATGGCCTTGTCGCCGGCGTGCTCGGCGAGGTCGTCGCCGTGCAGCGGGAGGCGCTCGGTGAGGTACTTGCCGAAGATGTCCTGGGCCGCCTCGGCGTCCGGACGCTCGATCTTGATCTTCACGTCCAGCCGGCCGGGCCGCAGGATGGCGGGGTCGATCATGTCCTCGCGGTTGGAGGCGCCGATCACGACCACGTTCTGCAGGCCCTCCACGCCGTCGATCTCGGCGAGCAGCTGCGGGACGATGGTGTTCTCCACGTCCGAGCTGACGCCGGAGCCACGGGTGCGGAAGAGGGATTCCATCTCGTCGAAGAAGACGATGACGGGGGTGCCCTCGCTGGCCTTCTCCCGGGCCCGCTGGAAGACCAGGCGGATCTGCCGCTCGGTCTCGCCGACGTACTTGTTCAGCAGCTCGGGGCCCTTGATGTTGAGGAAGAAGCTCTTGCCGGCGGCCTGGCCGGTGACCTCGGCGACCTTCTTGGCCAGCGAGTTGGCGACGGCCTTGGCGATGAGCGTCTTTCCGCATCCGGGGGGCCCGTAGAGCAGCACGCCCTTGGGCGGCCGCAGTTCGTGCTCCTTGAACAGGTCCGGGTAGAGGTACGGCAGCTCGACGGCGTCGCGGATGGCCTCGATCTGGCCGCCGAGGCCGCCGATCTGCTCGTAGCCGATGTCGGGGACTTCCTCGAGGACGAGCTCCTCGACCTCGCTCTTGGGGACGACCTCGTAGACGTATCCGGAGCGGGGCTCCATGAGCAGGGCGTCGCCGGGGCGGATGGTGACGTCCAGCAGCGGCTCGGCGAGCCGCACCACCCGTTCCTCGTCGGTGTGCCCGACCACCAGGGCCCGCTCGCCGTCCTCGAGGATCTCCTTGAGGGTGACGATGTCCCCGACGCGCTCGAACTCCATGGCCTCGACCACGTTGAGCGCTTCGTTGAGCATCACTTCCTGGCCGCGCCGGAGCTCGTCGAGCTCGACGCCGGGGCTGACGTTCACCCGCAGCTTGCGGCCGCCGGTGAAGATGTCGGCCGTGCCGTCCTCGTTCGCCGTGAGGAAGACGCCGAAGCCGGCCGGGGGCTGCGCGAGCCGGTCGACTTCCTCCTTGAGGGCCACGATCTGGTCGCGGGCCTCACGGAGCGTGCCCGCGAGTCGTTCGTTCTGGGCGGACACGCCGGCCAGATTGGTCTGCAGCTCGACGATCCGCTCTTCGAGAATCCTCGTGTGTCGCGGAGAGTCGGCGAGCTTGCGTCGCAGGACGGCGATCTCCTGCTCAAGGTAGGCAATCTGCCCGGCCGGGTCGTCGGACCCGCGTCCCGGGCGGATGCCGCGGTTCATGTCGTCGTCGTGGGCTGCCACGGTCCTCACCTCCTCCAAGGGGAGCTGGACGCTTCCAGACCCTACCTGGGCGGGTGTCGATTGAAACCCCTAGATCACAAAGACGGTCGGGGTGTGTCCGATCTTCACCCTTGCGCTCTCCCTCACGCCAGGGGAATACCCACCGAAGATGATTGGAACCCAGGCGAAGGTAGGGTCGAAGTGTTCAACACCCGTCAGAGCTGGCCGGATTCCCGTTCGGTTCGACGCAGGAAACGGCAGGAGAGATGAGCGTGCAGCAGGAGGCCGGGGTCGGCGGCGAGGACCTGGAGGTCTGGATCGACCAGGACCTGTGTACCGGTGACGGCATCTGCGCCCAGTACGCACCCGAGGTGTTCGAGCTGGACATCGACGGTCTGGCCTATGTGAAGGGCCCGCGGGACGAGCTGTTGCAGGACCGGGGGGCGACGACGCCCGTGCCGCTGCCGCTGCTCACGGATGTGGTCGACTCGGCGCGGGAGTGCCCGGGCGAGTGCATCCACGTCCGCAGGGTTTCGGACGGCGTCGAGGTGCACGGGCCGGACGCCGGGTGACCGGTATGGCACGACGCGTCACGAACGCCTGGTTCCTCACGGGTCGGGACACGTGCCCTGCCGCACGCCCGCGCGCGGGTCACACGCTCCGGGCGCCGGACGGGGCGGACCTCACGAACGTGCCGTTCTTCCACCGCCACTTCACGTTCTCGCGCACATCGGGACAGCAACGGGGCACGTCGGCGGAGGAGTAGCCGAAGAGCGTGGCGGTGACCTCGCCGTCACGCACGGCGAAGTCGCCGACGTTGGTACGGTCCTCGGGGTCGACGAGGGTGGCGACCACGCGCGGTGCCGTGCCGCCCGCGCCCCGGGTGAGGACGTACACGCCGTCGGGCGGGGTGCCCATCGGGCTGTCGCAGTGGACCACGGCCACGGTCTCCGGGCGGCCGTCGCCGTCGAGGTCGCCGGAGGCCTTCTTCTTCACCACGGGCTTCACCCGGCCGCAGTCGAGGGGGAACTCGGCGGCCGCGGGGTCGGGCGGGGCGGTGTGCGCCGGGGCGCTCCTCGTCTGCGGTCCGGGGGGCGGGGCCGCGGTGGCGGCGTCGGGCTGCAGGACCGAGGAGAGGGCCACGACACCGGCGAGAGCCGTGGCGGTGGCGACCCAGTGGATGGGCCGGGTGTGCGTGTGGGCGAGCTCCGGGACGGCGGAAGGCTGCACGAGGAGTGTCTCCTGTGAGGGCTGTGCCGGTGGGGTGGCCAGCATCGTGCCACACGTCACAGTGCGGGGGAACGGCGGGGTGTGCGGTTGTGGTGCGGGGGGACCGGCAGGGGTCGGCGCCTCCGTGCCGCCGGTCCGGTCGCCCGGTCAACGTGAAGGCGTCGTGGCGCAGTTCCCGGACATCACCGGGAACTG
>NZ_JBEORT010000048.1:0-2259 GCF_040302425.1 Streptomyces sp. NPDC126497 | reverse complement strand
TTCCGATCTCGCAGTTCCCGGTGATGTCCGGGAACTGCGCCACGACGCCTGTCCGTTGTGTCCGGTGGCGGGCCGCGTCAGCGGGCGGCGCCTCCGTCGGCGTTGGGGCCGGCGTAGTCCTCGCCGTAGGCGCCCTTGGCGGGACGGCGGCGGCGCATGGGCGGCTCGACGCCGTCGGCGAGGCGGCGGGCGGTGAGCAGGAAGCCGGTGTGGCCGATCATCCGGTGGTCCGGGCGGACGGCCAGGCCCTCGATGTGCCAGTTGCGGATCATCGTCTCCCAGGAGGTCGGCTCGTTGAAGCAGCCGATCTCGCGGATGGACTCGACGGTCCGGGCGAGCTGGGTGGTGGTGGCGACGTAGCAGCACAGGATGCCGCCGGGGACAAGCGCCTTGGAGACCGCCTCCAGGCACTCCCAGGGGGCGAGCATGTCGAGGATGACCCGGTCGACGTCGGTGTCGGACAGGTTGTCCTGGAGGTCGCCGACGGTGAGCTGCCAGGCGGGGTGCGGGCCGCCGAAGTAGCGCTCGACGTTCTGCCGGGCGATGTCGGCGAAGTCCTCGCGGCGCTCGTAGGAGTGCAGCATGCCCTGGTCGCCGATGGCGCGCAGCAGGAAGCTGCTGAGCGATCCGGAGCCGACGCCGGCCTCGACGACGCGGGCGCCGGGGAAGATGTCGGCGAAGGCCAGGATCTGCCCCGCGTCCTTGGGGTAGACGACGGCTGCCCCGCGGGGCATGGACAGGACGTAGTCGGGGAGCAGGGGGCGCAGCGCGAGGTAGGCGACGTTCCCGGTGGTGCGGACAACGCTGCCCTCGGGAGCGCCGATCAGTTCGTCGTGCGGGAAGGAACCCTTGTGGGTGTGGAAGTTCTTCCCGGCCTCGAGCGTGAACGTGTAGTGGCGGCCCTTGGGGTCGGTCAGCTGAACCTGGTCCCCGACCTTGAAGGGCCCGCGCCTGCGGGCGGCACCGGTCGGTTCGGACATGTGAACAGCCTACCCGTCCCGGGAGGGGGCGCCGACCACCGGCCGGTGCGGGCGGGGGTCAGCTGGGCCGGGCCATCGCCTTGACGAAGGCGCGCTCGACGTCGGCCGCGGACAGGACGCCGTAGATCTCGCCGGTGTCCTCGACGACGAGGTACTCGGTCGCCGGGGTGGCGCGCAGGGCGTCCAGGAGGTCCTCCCCGGCGAGCTCGGCGGAGACGTGCATGCCGTCGGTGAGGTCCTGGGCGAGGGTGCCGACCGGCACCCAGGGACGGCGGTGTTCGGGCACGCCGACGATGGCGGCCTCGCGGACCAGGGAGAGGGGGATCCCGTCGGGGTCGACGACGACCAGGGCGCGGGCGCCGGCGGCGTTGGCGCGGCGCAGGGCCTCGGAGAGGGGGGTGTCGGTCTCGACGGGCACCGCGCGGCGGGTGAGGTTGCGGGCGCGCAGCTCGGGGAGGTGCTCGCGCAGCCGGGCCATGCGCAGGCTGTTGCCGGCGCCGGTCCAGATGATCGCGGCGAGGATGGCGGCGAGCAGGGCGTCCAGGACGGTGTCCATGCCCACGTTGTCCACGGCGTCGGAGCCGAGGGCGCCGGACTGGGTGAGCAGCGGGAGCCCGATCAGGACGGCGACGGCGAGGGCGCGGCCGACCCAGGCGGCGGCGACGGTGCCGGTCATGGGCCTGCCGCTGATCGCCCAGACGACGGCGCGGAGCATGCGGCCGCCGTCCAGAGGGAGGCCGGGCAGGAGGTTGAAGACGGCCACGATGAGGTTGGAGACCATCAGGCCGGCCAGCAGGACACCGGGGACGCTGCTGGGGTCGACGGCCAGCAGCGCGAGGTAGAAAAGGCCGGACAGGACCAGGGAGAGCAGGGGGCCCACGAACGCGAGCACGAACTCGCGCCCGGGGGTCTCGGCCTCCTTCTCGATCTCGGAGACGCCGCCGAAGAACTGGAGCTGGATACGGCGCACCGGGAGTTTGAAGCGGAGGGCGGCGAGGGTGTGGGCGAGCTCGTGGACCAGGACCGAGGCGTAGAAGGCGACCGCGAAGAACAGGGAGACGAGGTAGCTGGCGGCGCCGAGCTCGGGCAGCACGCGGTCGATCTGTCCGCCGAACACCCAGGTGATGAGGAGGGCGACGAGGAACCAGCTGGGGGCGACGTACACGGGCACGCCGAACGGGCGTCCCATCAGCAGGCCGCCGCGCTGCGGCTCCCGCGGCCGCTGGGGCGGCGCCTGACCGGTGCCGGAGGGGCGGGCGGGCAGGCGGCCCCCGGGGGC
>NZ_JBEORT010000047.1:0-47653 GCF_040302425.1 Streptomyces sp. NPDC126497 | reverse complement strand
AGGACGTCTGACACCGCGCGGTCGGGGGCCGGGGGGGGGCCCCCCCCCCCGGCCGCGCCGCCCGCACGTCACCGGTCCGGCGGCCGGCGGATCAGCGCCCGTGCCCGCCGGGCCCGGCGCACCATCGCGTAGCCCTTGGTCAGCGCGCGGTCCCGGGCGAAGGCGCGCGCCACGCCCCGCCCCTCCACCAGCCGTTCGAACTCGGCGGCGGACGTGGACCTGCGCACCGTCACGCGCCGCAGGGCGTACGGCCCCTGGGAGCGGCGGGCGAGAGCGTTGCCGACGGCGAGCGCCTGGGCGTAGCCCGCCTCCCGTACCGCCTCGCGCACCCGGCGGCTGGAGTAGCCGTAGGGATAGGCGAACGAGGCGGGCACGGAGCCGAGCCGGTCCGAGACGATCTCCTTGCACAGGACCAGCTCGGAGCGCAGCCGGTGGTCGTCGAGCTGGTCGAGCTGCGGATGGCTGTGGCTGTGCCCGCCGATCTCCACGCCCGCGCCGGCCAGTTCGCGCACCTGGTCCCAGTCGAGCATGGTGTCCGGGCCGCCGCCGGTGTCGTACGGCCCCCTCAGCCAGCCGGTGGAGACGAACAGGGTGGCCGGGAAGCCGTGCCCGGCGAGCACGGGCAGCGCGTGCCGGTGCACGCCCTCGTAGCCGTCGTCGAAGGTGACGAGGACCGGCCGGGCGGGCAGCGGGCGGCCCGAGCGCCAGTGCGCGGCCAGTTCGGTCGTGGTGACGGGGGTGAGGCCCCGGTCCGCGAGCACCGCCATCTGCTCGGCGAACGCCTCCGGGGACACGGACAGGGCGCGGGTCGCCTCGCCGGGATCGGCCGCGACCGCGTGGTACATGAGGACCGGCACGCGTACGTCAGTCACGGCCCGCCCCCCTCGACGCCCACCACGGGGAAGGCGGCCCCGCCCCGCCGGGCCCGTACGCTCCCCACCAGGTAGCCGCCGGCCGCCGTGAGCACCCCGGCCACGATCGCCCCCGCCCGCCCCGCGCCCCCGGGGCGGGCCAGCAGGGCGTCGCGCAGCCCCCGCGCCACCCCGGCCGGCAGGACGCGCGTGGTGTAGCGGCGTTCGGACTCGAGCCCCTTCTCCGCCCCCACGCTGCGGGCCACCAGCGCCTTGGACAGCCCCTCGGCGTAGGTCCGGGCACGGAAGTAGCGGAAGCGCTCGCGGACTTCGGGCACCCGGTGGTGGATCACCGCGCGGTCGTCGATCAGCAGGACCGCGTCGGGCCGGGCGCGGCCGAGGCGGATGCACAGCTCCGTCTCCTCGCCGCCCAGCGGGCGCTCGTTCCCGTCGCGTCCGATGCCGGTGGCGAAGCCGCCCGCCGCGTCGAAGGCCTCGCGCCGGAAGGAGGCGTTGCCGCCGAGCACGTTGCGCACCCGCGCCCGCCCGCGCGGCAGGCCCCGGTAGGTGCAGCCCACCACCCAGTCGAACTCCTCGGGGAACCAGGCGGGCCGCCGGCCCGACGCCCAGACCGGCTCGGTGCGCCCGCCGACCGCCATCACCCGAGGGTCGCCGTAGGCCTCGGCGAGGTGCTTCAGCCAGTCGCGTTCGGCCACCGCGTCGTCGTCGAGGAAGGCGACGACCTCCCCGCGCGAGGCGGCGATCCCGGTGTTGCGGCCGGCGGACAGGCCGCGGGGGCCCGCGTTGGCGAGCACCCGCACGTCGTCGGTCTCCCGGTACTCCTCGTCCAGGCGGTCCAGGAGGCCCCGGTTGTGGTCGACGACCAGCAGGGTCTCCAGGGCCGGCCGTGACTGCGACCGTACCGAGGCGACCGCCGCGAGGACGTCCTCCCAGCGGTCCTCGGTGTAGGCGCAGACCACGACCGAGACGCCCGGGGCGCCGGGACCGTTCAAGACGTCTTCCCCCGGACCGTGCCGAGCAGCGGCGAGGGGCGCGGACGCCGGCGCAGCGCGCGCCGGTTGGAACGCTCCCCGAGGATCACTCCCAGCACGCGCAGCCCGTCGCGCACGGCCCGCAGGTTGCTCGTGCCGTGGATGCGCAGGTACTCGTGGCTGGGGATCTCCTGCACCTTGAGGCCGGCCTTGACGACCCGGATGTTCATCAGGGTCTCGACCTCGAAACCGGTGCAGTCGAGGTCGATCCTGTCCAGGCAGTGCCGCCAGAAGGCGTTGTAGCCGTAGCAGAGGTCGGTGTACCGGGCGCCGAACTTGCGGTTGACGGCGGCGCACAGCACCCGGTTGCCCAGCATGCGGATGAACGTCATGTCGTCGGTGCCGCCGCCGTTGGCGAAGCGGGACCCCTTGGCGAAGTCCGCGCCGGAGACCAGTGCGGAGACGTAGCTGACGATCTCGTTGCCGTCCGCCGAGCCGTCCGCGTCGACCATCACGATGATGTCGCCGGTGCAGGCCTCGAAGCCGGAGCGCAGCGCGTCCCCCTTGCCCTTGCCGCGCTGGCCGACGACCTTGACGCCGGGCCACAGCCCGCGGGCCACCTCGACGGTGCCGTCGGTGGAGTCGCCGTCGACCAGGACCACTTCGTGGATCCAGTCGGGCAGCGTCTTGAAGACGTACGGCAGGTTCTCCGCCTCGTTCATGGCCGGTATCACCACGCTCACCGGCGGCGCGATGGCCAGGTGGGAGGAGACGGGCCGGTACGTGCGGGCGGCCGGCGGATCCTGGTCCTCGGTCGCCGGCTGCAGAACGGAACTCATGGGTCTGGTCCCTCTCGTCCGGTGGACCGCCCGCCCCTCGGACGGCCCGGCTGTTCGTCCGGTTCGAAAGGGGGGTCCTCACCCCACGGGCGCGCCGGCGGTGCCGACGTGCGCGCCGGGTGAGCTGGCTGATCTGGCCGGCCGCGCAAACGGCAGCCGACCGCGCGGCACGGCCCGGTCACCGCCTGCGGTCACCGGGCACGGCACCCCCCTACCGCGCCCCGCGCCGGTGCGTCGCGGTCCTGAGCCCTCCCCTGGAGCCGCTTGCCGACGGACCGGTGCGAGTGAGATGTATGACGGTATTGACGATTGAACCCGAATGGCAAGACCTGGAAGGGTCGATCACGTTTTCGTCGGTTTGGCCGGTACGCACGTCTCTTGCCGGGATGGGTGGATCCGCATGGCCGACTTTGCCCCCCGAAGCGTCGGATGCCGGACTTCAATGTGGCGCACCCGGTAAGGGCCGTCAAGGGAGCGAAAGCCCGTGCGGCCGGATTCCTTCCAGGACCGAACGGCAACAGTTTTGGCATGAACACTTCCGGTCAACACGCGTAGTTGGTACGACGGTTGCGGCAGAGATCCTGCTAAAGGGAGGTTCCATGAGACGTTCCCGAATTGCCCTCTTCCTCGGATCGCTCCTCCTCGCCGCCACCGCAGCCCTCACCGGGGCCACGACGGCGCAGGCGTCCCAACAGGCAGCAGTCGGCGGCTATGTGGCGCTCGGCGACTCCTACGCCTCCGGCGTCGGAGCCGGCAGCTACGACTCCTCCAGCGGCGACTGCAAGCGCAGCACGAAGGCCTACCCCTACCTCTGGAAGACCGCCCACTCGCCCTCGTCCTTCGCCTTCACGGCCTGCTCGGGCGCTCGAACGGGTGATGTCCTCTCCGGTCAGCTCGGCCCGCTCTCCACCTCGACCGGCCTGGTCTCGATCAGCGTCGGCGGCAACGACGCCGGTTTCTCCGACGTCATGACGACCTGTCTGCTCCAGTCCGACAGCACCTGCCTCTCGCGGATCGCCACCGCGAAGGCGTACGTCGACTCGACGCTGCCCGGCAAGCTGGACGGCGTCTACTCGGCGATCCGCGACCGGGCGCCCAACGCCCGCGTCGTGGTGCTCGGCTACCCCCGCTTCTACAAGCTCGGCACCTCCTGCATCGGCCTCTCCGAGACCAAGCGGAAGGCGATCAACGACGCCGCCGACCACCTCGACAACGCCATCGCCCAGCGCGCCGGCGCCCACGGCTTCATCTTCGGCGACGTACGCACCACCTTCACCGGCCACGAGATCTGCTCCGGCAACTCCTGGCTGCACAGCGTGGACTGGTTCAACATCGGCAACTCGTACCACCCGACGGCCGCCGGACAGTCCGGCGGCTATCTGCCGGTGTTCGACGCGGCGGCCTGACCCTCAGGATTCGTCGTCGTCCGAACCGGAAGGGGAGGCGGAGGCTCCGTCCGGCGGGGTCTCCGCCTCGCACATCACCGGAACGGCACCGTCCCGGAGGCCGTCCGCACCGGCTTGCGGACCTCCACGCCGATCTCGCTCCGATGCGTCCCGGTCCCCGCGGACGTCGTCACGACCACCGTGTCGTGCCGCGTACGCCCGCCTCCCTCGGGGAACGGCGGCGTCCGCCGGCCCGGGTCGTCCACCGAGCCGTCCTCGTCGTCACCGGTGTCACCCCGGCGGATACGACGACCCTCCGAACGGACGTGTGCGCCGGCTCTGGCTCATGGGTCCGGACGCACGGCCGCGTTCCCTGGGGCTGTTCGAGGGCGACGCGCCCTTGATCGCCCCCGGTCTCGACGCCGCCGCCACGTCACTCGCCGTGACCGTCGGACCCGAGGGCGGGTCGCCGCGGCCCACTACCCGCCCCATCGTCCAACTCGCCCTGAAAACGGTCGAATTCGGAGAGTAATCGTCGAGTGTTCGTCAACCCCCTTACAGGGAAGGTGAATCCTGTGACCTCGATACACGGGTGCCCGGCCGGGGCGATAGGGTTACCCTGCCCGGGCCGGGTGGACTCGTACGGGTGGGGAGTGACATGGAACAGATAACAGTGCGCAGCAGGGCCAGGGTCCCTGCGATCACCTGCGGGAGCAGCGCGACCAGCTCGCGCCTCGACCGCCATCTCTCGGTCCTCGGGGGACCCGCGGTCCCGCAGCGGGAGACGGCCGAGGCGACGCTGCTGATGCGCGAGCTCATCGCGCGTGACGCCGCGCACGACCGCGGCGCCAGGGGTGCGCGGGCCCGGGCGAGCCGCGTCTCGCTCTTCGCCCCGTTGCGTCGGCTGCGCCGCTCCCTGTTCGGCAGCCGGTAGCGCCGGCGCCCGGACGGTCCGCCACCGTCCCGGCGCGGCGCCCCGCCCCGGCCGTGCTCCCCACGGCGCCGGCGGCGCCCGGTCCGACACCGGCACGTCCCCGTGCCGGCGCCCCCGTTCCCACCCGGCAGTGCTCCGGGGGCGCACCCACCGGCTCCGTCCTGGCAGGAACCTGACACAGCAGGGCCTCATCCCCTCCCGCGCCCGTACTGCCGTACCGCCAGGGGCACGAACACCACGAGCAGCACCGCGCACCACCCCAGGGACCCCGCGACGGGGTGCGCCACCGGCCAGGCCGCCCCGTCGGGCACGGGCGCGTTGCCGAACAGGTCCCGCAGCGCCGTCGCCACCGCGCTGATCGGATTCCACTCGGCGACCGTGCGCAGCCCGTCCGGCAGCCCCGCCGTCGGGATGTACGCGCTGGACAGCAGCGGCAGCAGGAAGGTCGCCCCGCCCAGCTGGCCGGCCGCCTCCTCGTTCCGGGTGAGCAGACCGAGGTACATCCCGATCCACACGCAGGCGAACCGGAAGAGCAGCAACAGGGCGAGGGCGCCCACGGCGCCGAGCACGCCGCCCTCCACCCGCCAGCCCACCGCGAGCCCCACCAGCAGGAACGGCACCGTCCCGGCCGCCGTCACCAGCACGTCCGCCGCCGCCTGGCCCACCGGCACGGCCGCCCGGCTCACCGGCAGCGTGCGGAACCGGTCCGTCACCCCCCGGTGGACGTCCTGCGCCGACTGGAACATGCCGGTCATGACCCCGCCCGCCGCCGTCGCCACCAGCAGCCCCGGCACCAGGAAGGACCGGTACTCCGCGCCCGGCACGGCGAGCGCGCTGCCGAAGACGTAGCCGAAGAACAGCAGCATGCTGACGGGCATCGTCTGGGTGAGGATCAGCAGCCCCGGGTTGTTCCGCATCCGCCGCAGCTGCCGGCCGAGCATCGCGGTGCCGTCGTACGCCAACGTGCTCATGCGGCACGCTCCTTGTCGTCGAGGGGGTGGGCGGAACCGGCTCCGCCGGTCAGCCGCAGGAACACGTCGTCGAGGGTCGGCGGCCTCAGGCTCGCGTCGAGCAGCGGCACCCCCGCCGCGTCCAGCGTGCGCACCAGGTGCGGGAGGGTGAGCGCGGGGTCCTTGGTGACCGCGCCGACGGCGTTGCGCTCCCGGTCGAGGGACGGCCGCGCGCCCGTCATCCGGTCGAGCACCCCGGCCGCCGCCGCCAGCGCCTCCGCGTCCGCCACCACCACCTCGGCGTGCGTGCCGACCAGGGCCTTGAGCTCGGCCGGCGAGCCGGTGTGCGCGACCCGGCCCCGGTCCACCAGGGCGATGTCGTCGGCGAGCCGGTCGGCCTCCTCCAGGTACTGGGTGGTGAGCAGCACGGTGGTGCCCTCGCCGGTGAGCTCGCGGACCGCGTCCCAGATCAGAGTCCGGCTGGCCGGATCGAGCCCGGTCGTCGGCTCGTCCAGGAACAGCACCTCGGGACGGCGGATCAGGCTCGCCGCCAGGTCCAGCCGGCGCCGCATGCCGCCCGACCAGCCGGACGCCGGCCGGTCGGCCGCCTCCGTCAGCCCGAAGCGGTCCAGCAGCCCGGCGGCCCGCCCGGCCGCCCCGCCCACCCGGTGCAGCCGGGCGAACAGCCGCAGGTTCTCGCGGCCCGTGAGGTCCCCGTCGATCGAGGTGTCCTGCCCCGTGACGCCGATCCTGCGCCGTACGGCGGCGGCCTCCCGCAGGAGGTCGTGGCCCGCGATCCGCGCGGATCCCGCGTCGGGCCGCAGCAGCGTGGTCAGCAGCCGGACGGCCGTCGTCTTGCCCGCCCCGTTGGGCCCGAGCACGCCGCACACCGTGCCCTCGGCCACCGCCAGATCCAGCCCGCGCAGGGCGCGCACCTCCCCGAAGCGCTTCTCCAGACCCTCACTAAGTACAGCGTACGTAGTAGTCATGGGGTGACCATAGCGCACTACGTACGGTGTACGTAACTACGATGGTGGGAGAGGTGATGACCGATGGCGGGCCGAGCGGCCGAACCCCAAGTGATCTGGGCGCGCCCCGAGCGCACCGGCCGTGGACCGCGACCGGCGTACACCCGCGCCGACATCGCGGCGGCGGCGGTGCGGATCGCGGACGCCGAGGGCCTGGACGCGGTCTCCATGCGCCGCGTCGCCGCCGAACTGGGCTGCGGCACCATGTCGCTGTACAACTACGTCCCCCGCAAGGAGGACCTGCACGAGCTGATGGTGGACGCGGCCGGCGGCGAGCACGAACTGTGGGAGCCCAGCGGCGACTGGCGCGCCGACATGCTCCGGGTGGCCCACCAGACCCGCGCGCTGATGCACCGCCACCCGTGGCTGCCGCGGCTGATGTCACCGGTCTACGGCTTCAGCCCCAACTCCCTGCGCTACCTCGAGCACTGCCTGGTCTGCCTGGATCCGCTCCCCGGGCCCTACGGCACCAAGCTGGAGCTGATCGCGATGCTGAACGGCGTCGTGACGACCTACGTCACCAACGAGCTGGCCACCGCCGAACGCACCCGCTCGCTGCCCTGGTCGCAGGAGCAGGAGAACGCGATCCGGATCGCCTACCTGGGCGGCCGGATCGCGACCGGTGAGTACCCGCGGATGGCGGCGGCCTTCGCGGAGGACGCCGGGCCGATCGATCTGGAGGCGGTCTTCGAGCGGGCGCTCGGCCGGGTCCTGGACGGCTTCGAGCCCCGCGGCTGACCCTCAGATCAGCGCGAGCTGGCCCTCCGGCCCCTCCTCGCGGGCGTCCAGCACCGAGGCGGGGCGGCGTGCGGAGGGGGGCACCGGGAGCACGCCCGCCGTGCGCAGCTCGGCCGGCGTGATCGGGTCGGGGACGGCCGGGTCCGTCAACGCCTCCTGCCGCGGACGCAGTTCGGCCAGCAGGGCGAGGACCGTGATCAGTTCCAGCAGCTCCGAGGTCCAGCTCTGGGGCCAGCCGGCCGGCCGGATCGCGTCCAGGGTGCCCGGCTCGGCCGGCCCGGTGCGGGCCGCGAACCACCGCTCCAGCACCCGGACACCGCCGGCCTCGAAGTCCCAGGCCCCGTGCGGCACCGGGGAGATGCGGCCCCCGTCGAGCAGCAGGGCCTCCTCGTCCCGGTCGTAGTCCACGGTCGCCGGCCGGGAGGGCAGCGGGGCGCGCACGTACGGGCGGCGTCCGCCGGGAAGCCGGGGACGCTCCCCGTCGCGCCGCGCCAGCCACAGCATCCGGCGGCCCACCGCCACGCCCCGCGCCCACACCTCGGCGTCCCCGGTGAGCGGCACCGCGGGCCCGGCGGGCGTGACGCGCGCCACCGCCACCGCCCACGCCAGGACGTCCGCCGGCGCGGTGTCCCGGCCGAGCCTGGCGGCGAGGTGGTCCGTCAGCCCCGGGGCCAGGTTCGCCTCCACGGCGCCCGGCCGGCGGTACAGCGGCCGGACGCGGCCGGTGCGCACCAGCGGCAGCAGGGAGGTGACCAGCAGGGGAGGACCGGTGAGGTCCCGGGCGGAGCCCGCCTCCACGACGAAGACCTGCCGTTCGTCCGCCACCCGCCACAGCTCCGGCCGGGCCGCGTCGATCAGCCGCTGGTCGGGGATCAGCCACTGCTCGTCGAACGGGCCGTACAGCACCCGTACCGGCTCGGGGCACGGGCCCGACGCGCGGGCCAGCCGCTCCGTGCCGCCGCCGCGTCCCGGCAGCTGTCCGACCGCCGTGTACGGCGTCCGGGAACGGGTCGACCCGAACAGCGCCTCGCGGGCCGGCCCCTCGGCCTCCACCAGGGCGTTCCAACGGGCCCTCAGGGACGCCGCGTCGGGGGCCGCCGGCCACCCCCGGCCGAGCCGCGGCGGTGCGACGGACCACGGCATGAGGTCCGCCAGCAGCGGAGCGTCGTCATGCGTCACGCAGGGCATCGTACGACCTGTGGAGCGGCGGATCAGGTGGCGTCCAGCGTCACCGTGAAGGAGAAGCGGTCGCCCCGGTAGTGGATGACGGCCACGTCCAGGGGGCGGCCGTCGGGGTCGTAGGTGACGCCCGTGTAGTGCAGGATCGGGCTGAGCAGGGGCACCTGGAGCAGCCGGGCCGTCTCCGGGTCCGCGAGCCGCGCCTCCACCGTGTCCGTGATCCGGCTGATGTCCGCCCCGACGACGTCCCGCAGCACCTTGGTCATCGGCCACCGCACCAGGTCGTCCAGGTCGATCCGGGCGGCCAGGTCGGGGCGGACCCAGTTGCGGGCGTGGTTGGTCGGCTCGCCGGTCTTCTCGTCGCTGCGCAGCCGGTGGTACGCCGCCGCCTCGGACAGGTCCGGGAAGTACTCGGCGATCTCCGCCGGCACCGGCGCCGGACCGTGCTCCAGCAACTCGGTCGTCATGCCGGACTGCTGGGCCACGATGGCGTCCACCGAGCCCAGCAGCCGGACCGGGGCGCCCCGCCGGGCAGCGGGCTCGATGAACGTGCCGCGCCGGCGGTGGCGGGTGATCAGGCCCTCGTCCTCCAGCTCCTTCAGCGCCTGCCGCATGGTCAGCACGCTCACCCCGTAGTGCCCGGCGAGCTGTTCCTCGGTGGGCAGGCGCAGCGGGTCCCGGGGCGAGCGGCCGAGGATCGAGGCGCGCAGCGACTGCGACACCTGATACCAGAGCGGCAGCTTGCGATTGAGGACGATCGAGTCCGGAGCGAAGGAGGTCACAGGCTATCCGTACCGGTCGGGAACGGTTCAGTGCAACGGCCGGAAGTGACGCTCGAGTCCCTGCCACACGGTGTCGTAGCCCTGCTGCAGGTGCTCCGCCCGCGCCGCCTGGGGGGTCAGGGACACCGGCCAGCGGGTCTCGAACATGAACGCCAGACCGTCGTCGACCTTCTGCGGGCGCAGCTCCGCGGTGCTCGCCCGCTCGAACGTCTCCCGGTCCGGGCCGTGCGCGGACATCATGTTGTGCAGCGAGCCCCCGCCCGGCACGAAGCCCTCCGCCTTCGCGTCGTAGGCGCCCTCGATCAGGCCCATGTACTCGCTCATCACGTTCCGGTGGAAGTACGGCGGCCGGAAGGTGTCCTCGCCCACCAGCCAGCGCGGCGCGAAGACCACGAAGTCCACCCCGGCCAGCCCCGGGGTGTCGCTCGGGGACGTCAGCACCGTGAAGATCGACGGGTCCGGGTGGTCGTACGAGATGGTGCCCATCACGTTGAAGCGGCGCAGGTCGTAGGCGTAGGGCACATGGTTGCCGTGCCAGGCCACGACATCCAGCGGGGAGTGGTCGTAGGTGGCCGACCACAGGTTGCCGCAGAACTTGTTCACCACCTCCACCGGCCCCTCGACGTCCTCGTACGCGGCGACGGGCGCGCGGAAGTCCCGGGCGTTGGCCAGTCCGTTGGCGCCGATCGGGCCGAGGTCGGGGAGCCGGAACGGCGCTCCGTAGTTCTCGCACACGTAGCCGCGGGCGGAGTCCTCGAGGAGGTCCACACGGAACCGCACCCCACGGGGGATCAGCGCGATGTGTCCCGGCTCCACGTGCAGCAGCCCGAACTCCGTGCGCAGCAGCAGCCCGCCGCGCTCGGGGACGATCAGCAGCTCACCGTCGGCGTCGCCGAAGACGCGGTCCATCGAGGCCGTGGCGTGGTACAGGTGCACGGCCATGCCGGTGCGCTGGGCGACGTCGCCGTTGCCGCCCAGGGTCCACAGCCCGGCCAGGAAGTCGGTGCCGCCGGCCGGCTCCGGCAGCGGGTTCCAGCGCAGCCGGTTGGGGTCGGGCACGGTCTGGGTGAAGGGCGCGGTACGGAGCGCCCCGTTGCCCGTGCGGGTGAAGGCCGGGTGGGCGGCCGAGGGGCGGATCCGGTACAGCCAGGAGCGGCGGTTCTCCGCGCGGGGCTCGGTGAACGCCGTGCCGCTCAGCTGCTCCGCGTACAGCCCGAGCGGTGCGCGCTGCGGTGCGTTGCGGCCCACGGGCAGGGCGCCCGGGACCGCCTCGGAGCTGTGCTCGTTGCCGAAACCGGAGAGGTGTTCCAGCCCTTCGGCGATCTTGCGCGCTCCCTCGTGCTCGAACGCGCTCGCGCGGGCGGTGCCCCCATCGCTCATACCCGGTGCTCCCTTGTGATCGGATTCCTATGTGACACCGTAGGATTGCGTTTTCCGCGACGCAAGGGGGCCGCGCGGCCCCTCTCCCCCTCCGCCGCCCTCCTCTCGGCGGAGGACGGGGAACCCGACTTCAGGGGGATCCCTCCGGTCGCACCGGTGTTCTACGCTCCCGGGCATGTCGTGGACGCGGAAACCGATCACCGCGCTCGCGGTCTGTGTCGCACTCCTGGCCGGATCCGCGGGCTGCGGTCCGAGCGGCACCCGGGAGCAGGACGGGAAGTCGTTCCCGCCGGCCGGTGAACTCCTGGACGAGCGGGACGGGGAGGGCCGCCCCTACCGCGAGGTGGACGAGGAGGGTGCGCCCGCCGTCGGCGTCGAGGTCACCCCCGACACCGACGGCGGCTGGGACGTACGGCTGTCCGTGCGCAACTTCCGCTTCTCGCCGGGCGGCGCCGGCCGGCGCGCGGTGGCCGGCCGGGGCCTGGCGCGCCTGGAGCTGAACGGCCGCCGCGTCGCCCTGCTGCGCACCCCCGAGTACCACCTCCCCGGCCACTCCGTCCCGCGCGGCACGCACCACGTCACCGCCCGCCTGTACGCCGACGACGGCTCGGTGTGGGCCGTGGACGGCCGGCCCGTGGAGAGCACGGCCGACATCACCGTGTCGGACCGGGAACCGGGCGCCGGGCCGGCCGCCGCGGCGCCCCCGGAAGGGACGCGCGGGGCGGACGGGCGGGGCCGTGACGGAGGGCGGGGTTCACCGGGCGGGGACGGGCGGGCATGATGAGCCCCGTGCCCCACGCGACATCGCTCCGCCGGGCGCCGGTGCAGCGGCGCAGCGCCGAACGGCTGGCCAGGATCCTCGACGCCTGCGCCGCGCTCCTCGACGAGGCCGGCTACGACGACCTCAGCACCCGCGCCGTCGCCCAGCGCGCCGGTGTGCCCATCGGCTCCGTCTACCGTTTCTTCGGCAACAAGCGCCAGATGGCCGACGCGCTGGCCCAGCGCAACCTGGAGCGCTTCGCCGAACGGGTCACCGAGCGCCTCGGGGTCACCGGGGACCGGGGCTGGCGGCACGCCGTGGACGTCGTGCTCGACGAGTACCTCGACATGAAGCGCACCGCTCCCGGCTTCTCCCTCGTCGACTTCGGCAACCAGATACCCGCCGGCGCCCGCCGCGCCGAACCCAACCACCGCGTCGCCGGCCGCCTCACCGACCTGCTCTCCGGCTACCTCGGCCGCGAGGCCGACGACGACCTGCGCCGTACCGTGCTCGTCGCCGTCGAGACCGCCGACGCCCTCGTCCACCTGGCGTTCCGGATGACGCCCGAGGGGGACGAGAAGGTCATCGGCGAGTTGCGGGAGATGCTGCGGGCCCATCTGGCCCGGACGCTGGACTGAGCCGCCCCCGGCGACCCCCTCCCCTCCGTGCATACCGGTCGGTATGCTCGGCCCGTCCGCGCGTCACCGCAGTCGCCGCACCCGGGAGGCCCCGTGCCCCGCACCGCCCTTCGTATCTGCCCCCTGTGCGAGGCCACCTGCGGCCTGACGCTCACCATCGACGACGGCCGGGTCACCGGCGCCCGCGGCGACCGCGACGACGTGTTCAGCAAGGGCTTCGTCTGCCCCAAGGGAGCCGCCTTCGGAGCCGTCGACTCCGACCCCGACCGGCTGCGCACCCCGCTGGTCCGCGTCGACGGGGAACTGCGCGAGGCCACCTGGGAGCAGGCCTTCGACGCCGTGGCCGCAGGGATACGGCCCGTCGTCGAGCGGCACGGACCGCACGCCGTCGGCATCGTCCTGGGCAACCCCAACGTCCACACCGTGGCCGGCGCCCTCTACCCGCCCGTCCTCATCGCCGGGCTCGGCACCCGGAGCCTGTTCACCGCCTCCACCCTCGACCAGATGCCCAAGCACGTCTCCAGCGGACTGCTCTTCGGCGACGCGAACGCCATCCCCGTGCCCGACCTCGACCGCACCGACCACCTGCTGCTGATCGGCGCCAACCCCCTGGAGTCCAACGGCAGTCTGTGCACCGCCCCCGACTTCCCCGGCCGGCTCAAGGCCCTGAAGGCCCGCGGCGGCACCCTCACCGTCGTCGACCCGCGCCGCACCCGCACCGCCCGCCTCGCCGACCGGCACCTCGCCGTCCGCCCCGGCACCGACGCGCTGCTGCTCGCGGCGATGGCGCACACCCTGTTCGACGAGGGCCTCGTCGACCTCGGCGAGCGGGCGCCGCACATCCAAGAGCTCGACGAACTCGCGGCCGCGCTCCGGGACTTCATCCCCGAAGCGGTCTCCGGCGCCTGCGACGTCGACGCGGAGACCCTCCGCACCCTGGCCCGGGAACTCGCCGCCGCCCCCACCGCCGCCGTCTACGGCCGCATCGGCAGCTGCACCGTCCCGCACGGCACCCTCGCCAGCTGGCTCGTCGACGTCCTCAACATCCTCACCGGCAACCTCGACCGGCCCGGTGGCGCCCTCTTCCCGCAGGCCGCCACCGACAGGACCCCGCGCCCCGCCGGCCCCGGCCGCGGCTTCGCCCTCGGGCGCTGGCACTCCCGGGTGAGCCGGCACCCCGAGGCCAAGGGCGAGCTGCCGCTGTCCGCCCTCGCCGAGGAGATCGACACCCCCACCGACGAGGGCGAGCCGGTCCGCGCCCTCGTCGCCGTCGCCGCCAACCCGGTGCTCTCCGCCCCGGACGGCGACCGGCTCGACAAGGCGCTCGGCTCGCTCGACTTCATGGTGAGCGTCGACCCGTACCTCAACGAGACCTCGCGCCACGCCGACGTCGTCCTGCCGCCGCCCCCGCCCGCGCAGAGCCCGCACCACGACTTCGCCTTCAACACCCTCGCCGTGCGCAACCAGGTCCGCTACACCCGCGCGGCCGTCCCCCTGGAACCCGGCCGGATGGCCGAGACCGAGATCCTGGCCCGGCTCGTCCTCGCCGCGACCGGCATGCACGGCACCGACCCCGGCGCCGTGGACGCCATGGTGATCGACCGGACCCTCGCCAAGGCGGTCCGGGAGCCGCACTCCCCGGTCCACGGACGCGACCCGAAGGAACTCGCCGCCCTGCTCACCGGCGCCGACGGCCCCGAACGGCGCCTCGACACGATGCTGCGCCTCGGCCCCTACGGCGACGGCTTCGGCGCCGACCCCGACGGGCTCACCCTGGAGAAGCTGCTCGCCCACCCGCACGGCATCGACCTCGGACCCCTGCGCCCGCGGCTGCCGCAGCCCCTGAAGACCCGCAGCGGCAAGGTGGAGCTGCTGCCGGAACCGATCGCCGCCGACCTCCCCCGGCTGCGCGCCGCCCTCGGTGAACGCCCCGCCGGACTCGTCCTCGTCGGCCGCCGCCACCTGCGCTCCAACAACAGCTGGATGCACAACGTGCCCGCCCTCACCGGCGGCTCCAACCGCTGCACCCTGCACCTCCACCCCGAGGACGCCGGACGCCTCGGCGTACGGGACGGGGAGCCGGTGCGGATCAAGGGCGCCGGGGGAGAGGTGACCGCGCCCGCCGAGGTCACCGACGCCGTACGCCCGGGCGTGGTGAGCCTGCCGCACGGCTGGGGCCACGACCGGCCCGGCACCCGTACCCGGCACGCCGCCACCGACCCCGGTGCCAACGTCAACCAGCTCCTCGACGGAAGCCTCCTCGACCCGTTGTCGGGCAACGCCGTCCTCAACGGTTTCCCCGTCGAGGTGGTCCCGTCGGCCGCCGCCACGGGCGAAACGTTCGGCGCTCTGACCTGAGCAAAGCTGTGACCTGGGGTTTTGCGCTTATTGCTCGCGGGTGGACGTCTTGTTAACGCGGCTTTACGGAACCTAACGTCGACGCACCGCCGGCCCTGGTGGGATGTTCAAGGGCGAACGTTAGGTATCCACTCATGCTGACCCTCCTCGGCTTCGTCATGATCGCGACCTTCCTGGTCCTGATCATGCTGAAGAAGATGTCGCCGATCGCGGCGCTCGTGCTGATCCCCGCGCTGTTCTGCGTGTTCGTCGGCAAGGGCGCCCACCTCGGTGACTACGTCATCGACGGCGTGTCCAGCCTCGCGCCCACCGCGGCGATGCTCATGTTCGCGATCGTCTACTTCGGTGTGATGATCGACGTCGGACTCTTCGACCCGATCGTCCGCGGCATCCTCCGGTTCTGCAGGGCGGACCCGATGCGGATCGTCGTCGGCACCGCGCTGCTCGCCGCGATCGTGTCGCTGGACGGCGACGGCTCCACCACCTTCATGATCACCGTCTCGGCGATGTATCCGCTGTACAAGCGCCTGAAGATGAGCCTGGTCGTGATGACCGGTGTCGCCGCCATGGCCAACGGCGTGATGAACACGCTCCCCTGGGGCGGCCCCACGGCCCGCGCGGCGACCGCGCTCAAGCTCGACGCCGGCGACATCTTCGTCCCGATGATCCCGGCCCTGCTGGTCGGCCTGCTGGGTGTCGTCGTCCTCGCGTACGTGCTCGGCCTGCGCGAGCGCAGGCGGCTGGGCGTGCTGACGCTGGACGAGGCGCTGGTGAAGGAGGAGGCCGAGGAGACGGAGACGGTCCTCGTCGGCGCGGGCGGTGGTTCCGGTACCGCTCCGGGGAAGCAGGCCGGTGGCTCCGGTACCGCTCCGGGGAAGCACACCGGCGGCTCCGGCACGGACGCCGGCGAGGAGGGCGACGACGACTTCCAGGGCCTCGACCCGAACCGCCCCACCCTGCGCCCCGGGCTGTACTGGTTCAACGCGCTGCTCACGGTCGGCCTGCTCACCGCCATGATCATGGAACTGCTGCCGATCCCGGTGCTGTTCCTGCTCGGCGCCGCCCTCGCGCTCTCCGTCAACTTCCCGCACATCCCCGACCAGAAGGCCCGGCTCGCGGCCCACGCCGACAACGTCCTCAACGTCTCCGGCATGGTCTTCGCCGCCGCCGTCTTCACCGGCGTCCTCCAGGGCACCGGCATGGTCGACCACATGGCCGAGTGGATGGTGGACGTCATCCCCGAGGGCATGGGCCCGCACATGGCCGTCGTCACCGGCCTGCTGAGCCTCCCGCTCACCTACTTCATGTCCAACGACGGCTTCTACTTCGGTGTCCTGCCCGTCCTCGCCGAAGCCGGCGCCGCGCACGGCGTCTCCCCGCTGGAGATGGCCCGCGCCTCCCTCGTCGGCCAGCCGCTGCACATGTCCAGCCCGCTCGTCCCCGCCGTGTACGTCCTGGTCGGCATGGCCAGGGTCGAGTTCGGCGACCACACCCGGTTCGTGGTGAAGTGGGCGGCCATGATCTGCCTGCTGATCCTCGCGGCCGGAATCCTGTTCGGCACCATCTGAGCCGGACACCCGGACCACCGTCAGGAAGGACCCGATCATGACGCCCGGTGGGAACCGCGGCTGGCTGCTCCGCCTCGTCATCGCCTTCGGCTTCGCGCAGGGGGCGGTGTCGATGGCCCGGCCCGCCGTCTCCTACCGGGCGCTCGCGCTGGGCGCGGACGAGCGGGCGGTCGGTGTGATCGCGGGCGTGTACGCGCTGCTGCCGCTGTTCGCCGCCGTACCGCTCGGCCGGCGCACCGACCACGGCCGCTGCGCACCCCTGCTCCCGGCCGGCGTGGTGCTCATATCCGGCGGCTGCGCGCTGAGCGGCCTGGCCGGGTCGCTGTGGACGATGGCCCTGTGGAGCGGGGTGATGGGCCTCGGCCACCTCTGCTTCGTCATCGGTGCGCAGTCCCTCGTCGCCCGCCAGTCCGCCCCGCACGAACAGGACCGCAACTTCGGCCACTTCACCATCGGCGCCTCGCTCGGCCAGCTGGCCGGTCCCATCGCGGCGGGCGCGCTGATCGGCGCGGACATGGCCCGCACCAGCGCGCTCGCCCTGCTGGCGGCGGGAGCGGGCGGCGCCGTCGCGCTCACCTCGCTGTGGCGCATCGAGCGACCGGGGGCCCCGGCGTCCCGTGCGGGACAGGGCGCACGGGTGCCGGTGCGGGGCATCCTGCGGGCCCGGGGCGTCCCCGCGGGCATCCTCGTCAGCCTGGCCGTGCTGTCCGCGACCGACATCCTCACCGCCTACCTCCCGGTGGTCGGCGAGCACCGGGGCATCGACCCGGCCGTCATCGGCCTGCTGCTCAGCCTGCGCGCGGCGGCCACCATCGCCTGCCGGCTGGTCCTCACCCCGCTGCTGCGCCTGCTCGGCCGCACGGTGCTGCTGACGGTGACCTGCCTGCTGGCGGCGCTGCTGTGCGCGGGCCTCGCGCTGCCGCTGCCGGTGTGGGCGCTGGCCCTGGTCCTGGCGGTCCTCGGTTTCTGCCTGGGCGTCGGCCAGCCGCTGTCCATGACGACGGTCGTCCGGGCCGCCCCCGCCGAGGCCCGCTCCACCGCCCTCGCCCTGCGCCTCACCGGCAACCGCCTGGGCCAGGTCGCCGCCCCCGCGGCGGCGGGCCTGGTCGCGGGGGTCGCGGGCGCGGCGGCCCCGTTCGTGATGCTCGGCGCCCTGCTCCTGCTGTCCTCGGGCGTCGCCCTGCGCACCCCGTCCCGGCCGGCCGAGGACCCGCCGCCCGCCCGGAAGACCACCGGGGACCGCCTCGGGCGCCGTACGGTCCGCTAGCCGGTGCCCGGCGGGCGCGTCCGCACGGGCAGGACGGCGCGATCACGCACACCGGGAGGCGTGCCGTGCGCACAGGGGGGACCGCGTGCTCCTGATCGTCCTGTCCGGTGTTCCCGTCCTCGCCCGTCGCAGGACGCGTCCGCGTCGCCCGGGGCGGCCCGGGGCGGTCCGCGCCGGGCGCGCGGAGCGGCCGGGGGGAACCCCGCCGGCGGGGACGACTGACGCGGAACACCGGCCCCCGCCGAATCCGGACGTCCGCTTTCTCACCTGCTGGACCGGGACGCCCCGATCCCGTCCCGTGTCTTCCCCCGGCTGCTACTTTCCGTTAGCTTCCGTGACCCATACGTCCCGTGCGGCCCGCGCGGGGCGTTCCGAACGCGGAGCACCAGCGCCCAGATCCGCCTCCGGGGGCACCCTCATGACACGCGCCATCTCCCTGCACGACGTGAGCAAGGCATACACGCGAGGCGTCCGCGTGGTGGACCGGCTGTCGCTGGACATCGCGCCCGGCGAGTTCCTCGTCCTGCTCGGCCCCTCCGGCTGCGGCAAGTCCACCGTGCTCCGCATGATCGCCGGGCTGGAGGACATCGACGAGGGCCGGCTGTTCCTCGACGGCGAGTACGGCAACGACCTGCCCCCCTCCGACCGGGACATGGCGATGGTGTTCCAGAACTTCGCCCTGTACCCGAACATGTCCAGCCGCGACAACATAGGCTTTCCGCTGCGCATCGAGTCCCCCGGCGCCGACCCGGCCCCGCGGGTGGACGCCACCGCCCGCATGCTCGGCATCGAGGACCTCCTCGACCGCTTCCCCGCCCAGCTCTCCGGCGGCGAACGCCAGCGCGTCGCCATGGGCCGGGCCATCGCCCGCCACCCTTCCGCCTTCCTGATGGACGAGCCGCTGTCCAACCTCGACGCCAAGCTCCGCAACCGTCTGCGCGCCGAGATCTCCCAGCTCACCCGGGAACTGGGCGTCACCACCGTCTACGTCACCCACGACCAGTCCGAGGCCATGTCGCTCGGCGACCGCGTCGCCGTGCTGCGCGGCGGGGTCCTCCAGCAGGTCGGCACCCCGCGCACGGTCTACGCCCTGCCGGCCAACGTCTTCGTCGCCGCGTTCATCGGCACCCCGCGCATCAATCTGCTGCGCGGCCTGGTACGTGCCCCGCTCGACGGGGCGATGACCATCAGCCTGGGCAAGCAGTTCCTGCGGCTGCCCGAACCGCTGTCCCTGGACCACCAGTTGCTGCGGGTGCAGCAGGGCCGCGAGGTCATCGTCGGCCTGCGCTCGGAGGCCGTGCGGATCGCCAAGCCGTCCGCCGCGCGGACCGGCGAGGTGGCGCTCACCGGCCTGGTGGAGCACCTGGAGTTCCAGGGCCACGAGGTCCTGGTCCACTTCGACACCGGCTCCCGGCCCGCCGTCGTCCCGGATCTCGAGGCCCCGCGCCCGCGGCCCGCGCGCACGGCCCGGCGCCGCCGCGGGGGCACGGTCCTGCACCGGCTGCGGGAACGGGCCGGGGCGCTGCGCGCGGGGCCGGTGGCGACGCCGGAGCGGCCCGGAGGACCGGACCCGGCCCCCGTCTCCGCCGAACCCCGCGTCCCCGGCGACCTCATCGTCCGCACCACCCCCGACATCCGCCTCCGGCAGGGCATGCAGGTACCGCTCCTGGTGAACGTCGGCCACCTGTTCGTCTTCGACCAGAACGGCGAGCGGATCTGCCCCAGCCCGGCGCGCCTGCCCGACCTGGAGGAATGACACGCATGCGCGGAGCCCCTGGCGCGGTAAAACTAACATCGCTAGTTTAGGAGGCTCGCACGAACTGAGCGGTCGGACACCGACGCCCCGCCCCGGAGGAAGCGCGATGAAGGCACACGACGGCATGTACATCGACGGCGCCTGGCGCCCGGCGGCCGGCCCGGACGTGATCGAGGTGGTGAACCCGGCCGACGAGCAGGTGATCGCCACGGTGCCCGCGGGCACCGTGGAGGACGTCGACGCCGCCGTGCGCGCCGCCCGGGCCGCCCTGCCCGCCTGGGCCGCCACCCCGCCCGCCGAGCGCGCCGCCCGGCTGGCCGCGCTGCGGGACGTGCTGGTGGCCCGGCAGGACGAGATCGCCGGGACGGTGACCGCCGAACTCGGCGCGCCCCTCAAGCTCTCGCAGACCGTCCACGCCGGCGTGCCGATCGCCGTGGCCGGCTCGTACGCCGAACTGGCGGCGACGTACGCCTTCGAGGAGAGGACCGGCAACTCGACGGTCCTGCACGAGCCCGTCGGCGTGGTCGGCGCGATCACCCCCTGGAACTACCCGCTCCACCAGATCGTCGCCAAGGCCGCACCCGCCCTCGCGGCCGGCTGCACCGTCGTCGTCAAGCCCGCCGAGGACACCCCGCTGGTCGCCCGGCTGTTCGCGGAGGCCGTGCACGAGGCCGGGGTCCCGGCGGGCGTGTTCAACCTCGTCACCGGCCTCGGCCCGGTGGCCGGGCAGGCCCTCGCCGAGCACCCGGGCGTCGACCTGGTCTCCTTCACCGGCTCCACCGCCGTCGGCCGCCGCATCGGCGCGATCGCCTCGGGCATGGTGAAGAGGGTCGCCCTGGAACTCGGCGGCAAGTCCGCCAACGTCATCCTGCCCAGCGCCGACCTGGCCCGCGCGGTCAACGTCGGCGTCGCCAACGTCATGTCCAACTCCGGCCAGACCTGCAGTGCCTGGACCCGCATGCTGGTCCACCGCGACCGGTACGACGAGGCCGTGGAACTCGCCGCGGCCGCCGCCGCGAAGTACGGCGACCGCATCGGCCCGCTCGTCAACGCCGCGCAGCGGGAACGCGTGCGCGGGTACATCGAGAAGGGCGTCGCCGAGGGGGCCCGGCTGGTCGCGGGCGGCCCCGACTCCCCGCACGAGCGGGGCTACCACGTCAGCCCCACGGTCTTCGCCGACGTCACCCCGGAGATGACCATCGCCCAGGAGGAGATCTTCGGCCCCGTCCTGTCGGTCCTGCGCTACGACGACGAGGACGACGCGCTGCGCATCGCCAACGGCACCGTCTACGGCCTGGCCGGCGCCGTCTGGGCCGGGGACGAGGCGGAGGCGGTGGCCTTCGCCCGCCGCATGGAGACCGGCCAGGTCGACATCAACGGCGGCCGTTTCAACCCCCTCGCCCCCTTCGGCGGTTACAAGCAGTCCGGTGTGGGCCGTGAACTCGGCGCGCACGGCCTGGCCGAGTACCTCCAGACCAAGTCCCTCCAGTTCTAGGGGAGTCGCATCCGTCATG
The DNA here is from genome assembly GCF_040302425.1 of Streptomyces sp. NPDC126497. Lineage (NCBI taxonomy): Bacteria > Bacillati > Actinomycetota > Actinomycetes > Kitasatosporales > Streptomycetaceae > Streptomyces > Streptomyces sp. NPDC126497. The sequence goes on along the minus strand of NZ_JBEORT010000047.1, from coordinate 26,734 downwards.
GCCGTACGCGCCGCTGTCCTGCCCGCCGTCGGTGTCCCGTTGGAGATCACCGGGATCGACCTGCCCGAACCCGGTCCCGGCCGGGTCCGCGTCCGGCTCGCCGCCGCCGGGGTCTGCCACTCCGATTTGTCCCTGTCCGACGGCACCATGCGCCTGCCGGCCCCGGCCGTCCTCGGCCACGAGGGCGCCGGCACGGTCGTCGCCGTCGGCGAGGGCGTCACCCATGTCGCGCCCGGCGACGGCGTGGTCCTCAACTGGGCCCCGTCCTGCGGCTCCTGCCCCGCCTGCGCGCGCGGCGAGGTCTGGCTGTGCGCGAACGCCCTGGCCGGCGCCGCCGAGGTGCACGCCCGCCGCGCCGACGACGGCACCGACCTGTACCCGGGACTGAACGTCGCCGCGTTCGCCGAGGAGACGGTGGTGTCCGCCTCCTGCGTGCTGCCGGCCCCGGACGGCGTCCCGCTCACCGACGCCGCGCTGCTGGGCTGCGCGGTGCTCACCGGCTACGGCGCCGTCCACCACTCCGCGAAGGTGCGGCAGGGGGAGACCGTCGCGGTGTTCGGCGTCGGGGGAGTGGGCCTCGCCGCCCTCCAGTCGGCCCGGATCGCGGGCGCGTCCACGATCGTCGCGGTCGACGTCTCCCCGGAGAAGGAGGAGCTCGCCCGGTCCGCCGGCGCCACCGACTACCTCGTCGCCTCCGACACCACCGCCCGGGAGATCCGTGCCCTCACCGGCAAGGAGGGCGTGGACGCGGCCGTGGAGTGCGTCGGCCGGGCGACCACCATCCGCACGGCCTGGGAGTCCACCCGGCGCGGCGGACGCACCACGGTCGTCGGCATCGGCGGCAAGGACCAGCAGGTCACCTTCAACGCCCTGGAGATCTTCCACTGGGGCCGCACCCTCTCCGGCTGCGTCTACGGCGACTCCGACCCGGCCCGCGACCTCCCGGTCCTCGCCGGACACATCCGGGCCGGCCGCCTGGACCCGGGCGCCCTGGTCACCGAACGGATCGCCCTGGACGGCATCCCGGCCGCCTTCGACACCATGCGGGCGGGCAGGGGCGGACGGGCGCTGGTGGTCTTCTAGGGGCGTCGTCCGGATCTCGTCCGGGTCCGGACGACCGGCCCCCGGCCGGGCCCGCGGGTGGTCTCCTCCCGGGCGGCCGGGGGCGCGGCCGCCCGCGCCGCCGTCCCCGACCGGGACCGGGACACCGCCACGCCGGCGAGACACAGGGCACCGCCCACCAGCGTGAGCGGGCCCGGCACCTCGCCGAGCGCCAGCCATGACATCAGCACGACCAGCGCGGGCACCGCGTAGGTCGTCGCGCCCATCCGGCTCGCGGTCGTACGGGCCAGTGCGTAGGCCCAGGTGGTGAAGGCCAGGGCGGTCGGGAAGACGCCCAGATAGACCATGTTGAGCGTGGCGGGGACGGGCGCGTCGGCGGCCTCCTCCACGAGCCGCCCGGCGAACGGCAGACAGGCCACCGCCCCGACCAGGCACCCGTACGTCGTCACCTGCAGCGGGCTCGCCGCGCCCAGCGCCGGCTTCTGCGCGACCACCCCGCCCGCGTAGGCCACGGCCGCCAGCAGGCACAGCACCACCCCGAGCACCGAGGACCCGCCCCCGCCGGACATCGACAGTCCCACGGTCACCGCACCGGCGAACGACACGGCCATCCCCGCCAGCAGCCTCGGTGGCATCGGGTCCCCGAGCAGCCGGGTCCCGAGCAGCGCGATGAGGATCGGCCCGGTGTTCACCACCAGCGCCGCCGTGCCGGCGTCGACCCGCTGCTCGCCCCAGTTCAGGGCCACCATGTAGAACCCGAACCAGAGCACCCCCGATATCAGGATCCCGCGCCGGGCCGGCCGGGGCGGCAGCCCTTCCCGCCGCAGCAGACAGATCGCCCCCAGCGTCAGCGCGCCGGCCAGTAGCCGTCCGAGCGCGAGCGCCCCCGGCGAGTACGCGGTCCCCGCGCTGCGGATGGACACGAAGGCGGATGCCCACAGCACGACGGTGACACCGGCCGCGCAGGCCGCGAGCACCTCCGGGCGACGGGCGGGGTGAGGGACGGGGATGCGCATCATGCTCCTGAGGCCAGAAGGGTCGAGGGGTGGGACGTCCGCGGATCCCGGACGGGGCCCGGCCGTCACCGGAGGGCCCCCGCGCCGATCCCCAGCAGCTCGGACAGCGCGCGTTCGCCCGCCTCCGTCACCTTCACCGCCCGCTCGGAGCCGATGCGCACGCACCAGCCCGCCTCCAGGGCGTGCCGGCACAGGGCCGCGCCCGCCGCTCCGGCGAGGTGGGGCCGGCGCTCCGTCCAGTCCAGGCAGGCGCGGGCCAGCGGACGGCGGCCCCGGCGGTCCAGGCCGATGCCCGCCGCGGAGAACCAGTGCACACCCGCGTCCGTGAGCGCGAACCCGGTGTCCTGGAGCAGCAGTCCCCGTGCGGTGAGGGCGTCCGTGACGGCGATGCCGAGCCGCCCGGCGAGATGGTCGTAACAGGTCCGCCCGCGGGCCATGGCGGCCCCGGCGCCCGCCTGCCGCAGGGTGCGCGGGCGTCCGGCGGCGCCCGGGGCCACCTGCGCGGTCAGGTCCTCCACCAGCTGCGCGATCCGCGCGCCGGCCAGCCGTACGTAACGGTGCCGCCCCTGCCGCTCCTCGGCCAGCAGTCCGCCCGCGACCAGTTTGCCCAGGTGCTCGCTCAGCGTGGAGGCGGCGACACCGGCGTGCCGGGCCAGCTCGCCCGCCGTCCAGGCCCGCCCGTCCAGCAGCGCCAGCAGACAGGCGGCCCGCGTCTCGTCCGCGACCAGCGATGCGAGGCGGGCGAGACCGGCCGCCCGGGGGTCCTTGGTGGTCATGCCCTCCAGCATGCGGCACGGACCTTTCGGCGCCCGCCGAAGCGTCCGCGGGCTCAGGCCCCGCCCCGCGCCCGCTCGTACTGCAGCGCCAGCCCGTCCAGCAGCGCCGCCAGTCCCGTCTCGAAGGCCCGCTCGTCGATCTTCTCCTGCTGCTCCGCGAGCAGGTGGGCCTGGCCGAGGTGCGGGTAGTCGGCGGGGTCGTAGGCGCTGGCGTCGTCCACGAAGCCGCCCGCGAAGGAGCCGAGCGCGGAGCCCATGATGAAGTACCGCATCAGCGCGCCGATGGAGGTGGCCTGCGCGGGCGGCCAGCCGGCCTCGACCATCGCGCCGTAGACCGCGTCGGCCAGCCGCAGCGCCGCCGGACGGCGGCCCGGACCGCGGGCCAGGACCGGGACGATGTTCGGGTGGTCGCGCAGCGCGGCCCGGTAGGAGACCGCCCAGTCGTGCAGCGCGGTCCGCCAGTCCCGGCCGTCCTCGAACATCGACAGGTCGACCAGCCCGCTCACCGAGTCGGCCACCGCCTCCAGGATCTCGTCCTTGGTGCGGAAGTGGTTGTAGAGCGAGGGCCCGCTCACCCCCAGTTCCGCGGCGAGCCGGCGGGTGGAGACGGCCGCGAGGCCCTCCGCGTCCACCAGCGCACGGGCCGTACCGACGATCCGGTCGGTGCTGAGCAAGGGCTTGCGCGGTCGGGCCATGGCGCACATAGTAGGACCGCGACAGTAAACTAGCAGTGCTAATTTAAAGACGCACGGTCTGTCGGACGTGCACGGCAAGCGGATCCCCCGGGGAGTGACTCGGTATGAACCTGGAGCTCAGTGAGGAGCAGGAGGCCGTCCGCCGGCTCGCCCGGGACTTCGTGGAGCGCGAGGTCGCGCCCCACGCCACCGCCTGGGACCGCGCCGAGGAGGTCGACCGCGGCATCGTGAAGAAGCTCGGCGAGGTCGGCTTCCTGGGGCTGACGGTCGACGAGGAGTACGGCGGCAGCGGCGGCGACCACCTCGCGTACTGCCTGGTCACCGAGGAACTGGGCCGCGGCGACTCCTCCGTGCGCGGCATCGTCTCGGTCTCCCTCGGCCTGGTCGCCAAGACGATCGCCGCCTGGGGGAGCGAGGAGCAGAAGCGCGCCTGGCTGCCGGGCCTCACCTCCGGGGAGCACGTCGGCTGCTTCGGCCTCACCGAGCCCGGCACGGGGTCGGACGCCGGGAACCTCGCCACGCGGGCGGTGCGCGACGGCGACGACTACGTCGTCAACGGCACCAAGATGTTCATCACCAACGGCACCTGGGCCGACGTCGTCCTGCTCTTCGCCCGCTCCACCGACGCCCCCGGCCACCAGGGCGTCTCCGCCTTCCTCGTCCCCGCCGACACCCCCGGCCTGACCCGGCGCGCCGTCCACGGCAAGCTCGGCCTGCGCGGCCAGGCCACCGCCGAACTGGTCCTCGAGGACGTGCGCGTGCCCGCCTCCGCGATGCTGGGCGAGGAGGGCAGGGGCTTCTCGGTCGCCATGTCCGCCCTCGCCAAGGGCCGGATGTCGGTCGCGGCCGGCTGCGTCGGCATAGCGCAGGCCGCCCTGGACGCGGCCGTGCGGTACGCGGGGGAGCGGGAGCAGTTCGGGAAGGTCATCGCCCGGCACCAGCTCGTCCAGGAGCTGATCAGCGACATCGCCGTGGACGTCGACGCGGCCCGGCTGCTCACCTGGCGGGTGGCCGACCTGATCGACCGGGGCCGGCCCTTCGCCGTCGAGTCCTCCAAGGCCAAGCTCTTCGCCTCGGAGGCCGCCGTCCGCGCCGCCAACAACGCCCTGCAGGTCTTCGGCGGCTACGGCTACATCGACGAGTACCCGGCCGGCAAACTCCTGCGCGACGCGCGCGTGATGACCCTCTACGAGGGCACCAGCCAGATCCAGAAGCTGGTCATCGGCCGTGCGCTGACCGGGGTCTCGGCGTTCTGAGTACGCTCTGAGTAGCTGAGCGGATGTGGCCGCGGCCACATCCGCCGATCCTGGTCCCCATGAGCGACACACCGGTCAAGCAGCAGAGCACGGCCGCCTTCTACGGCCAGGCCGTCGCGTCCTTCGGGGTGGCCATGGGCGCCACCGCGGTCGGCATCTTCAACCTCGAGACCGACTCCTGGGTCCGCGCCTTCCTGGGCATCGCGGTCCTGTACCTCGTCACCTCCGCCTTCACCCTCGCCAAGGTCATCCGTGACCGCCAGGAGGCCGGGCAGATCGTCAACCGGGTCGACCAGGCCCGCCTGGAGAAGCTGCTCGCCGAGCACGACCCGCTCCAGAAGCTGTGACGACGGGTACGCTAAGCGAGCGCTCACCCTTGCCGGTATGGTGTTACCCCTGCCAGTGAACGAGGTGAGCGATGAGTACGGCGGAGGAGACGGCCGGCGCCGAGGCGCAGCCGTGGGGTGAGGTCACGCCCGAAGCGGCCAGGCGGCTGCTGCTCGCCGCCGTGGAGGCGTTCGCGGAGCGCGGTTACCACGCCACGACGACCCGCGACATCGCGGGCCGCGCCGGGATGAGTCCGGCCGCGCTCTACATCCACTACAAGACCAAGGAAGAGCTGCTCCACCGCATCAGCAGGATCGGCCACGAGAAGGCCGTGGAGATCCTGCGCACGGCGGCCCGCACCGAGGGCGGCCCCGGCGAGCGGCTCGCCGAGGCGGTCAGCTCCTTCGTCCGCTGGCACGCGGGCGGCCGGACCACCGCCAGGGTCGTGCAGTACGAACTCGACTCGCTCGGCCCCGAGGCCCGCGCCGAGATCCTCGGCCTGCGCCGGCAGGTCGACGCCGAGGTGCGCGGGATCATCGAGGAGGGCGTGCGCTCCGGCGAGTTCGACGTCATCGACGTCCAGGGCACCACGCTCGCCGTGCTCTCCCTGTGCATCGACGTGGCCCGCTGGTTCAACGTCGACGGCCCCCGCACCCCCGAGGAGGTCGGCGCGCTCTACGCCGACCTCGTGCTCCGGATGGTCGGGGCGAGGGAACCCGGGTCCGCCTAGAGGTAGTAGCGGGCCACCGACTCGGCCACGCACACCGGCTTGTCGCCGCCCTCGCGCTCCACGGTGAACGCCGTGGCCACCTGGACGCCGCCCGGCACCTCGTCGACGGCGGTGATCACCGCGGTCGCGCGCACCCGCGAGCCGACCGGGACCGGGGCGGGGAAGCGCACCTTGTTGGTGCCGTAGTTGACGCCCATCTTCACGCCCTCGACGGAGATCAGCTGCGGGCCGAACAGCGGCAGCAGCGACAGCGTCAGATAGCCGTGCGCGATGGTCGTCCCGAACGGTCCCGCCGCGGCCTTCTCCGGGTCGACGTGGATCCACTGGTGGTCCCCGGTGGCCTCGGCGAACAGGTCGATCCGCTTCTGGTCGACCTCCAGCCAGCCGGTGTACCCCAGCTGCTCGCCCACCGCCGCCTTCAGGTCGTCGACGGACGTGAAGATCCTCGGCTCTGCCATGTCCCGGCCTCTCGCGTCACGTAGTCGCAGCGCACCGGTGTGCGCATGCCTAAGCAACTGCTTAGCATGGTGTGCGGGGAGGCCCCTGTCAACGACGACCGGCCGCCGGTCGGGTGGGTAGGGTTCGGGGAGTGCCCCAGATTCCCGAGAAGATCCACGAGCTCACGGTCGGCCAGCTCTCCGCACGCAGCGGCGCCGCCGTCTCGGCCCTGCACTTCTACGAGTCCAAAGGCCTGATCGGCAGTCGCCGCACCCCGGGCAACCAGCGCCGCTACAGCCGTGACACCCTGCGCCGGGTCGCCTTCATCCGCGCCGCCCAGCGCGTCGGCATCCCGCTCGCCACGATCCGCGAGGCGCTCGCCGAGCTGCCCGAGGAACGCACGCCCACCCGGGACGACTGGGCGCGCCTGTCCGAGGCGTGGCGGTCCGAGCTGGACGAGCGCATCAGGCAGCTCAACCGGCTGCGCGACCACCTCACGGACTGCATCGGCTGCGGCTGCCTCTCCCTGGACGGCTGCGTCCTGTCCAACCCGGACGACGTCTTCGGCGAACGCCTGACGGGCTCCCGCCTGCTGGCGGAGAACGGCGGCACGCGCCGCGGCGGCCGGTCGAAGGGCGGCCGCTGACCCGGGGGATGTTCGCAGGGCGCCTCCCCGCTCCCGGCCCGGCCCGGGCGGGGGACCCCCGATGAGCGGGGGAGCCCGTCGCCCCGGGGTGCCTCCCGGGCCTTTCGGTGCCGGGAGGCGCGGCCGCCCGCGGCTTCGCGCGTGGGGGTGCGGCATCCCCTGCGCACCCCCTTGCTCCCTGCCCTCCTCAGGCCGACACCAGCAGCCTCGCCCTGCGGGCGTCCGCCAGGGCCCCCGGGGTGAGCACGGGGCGCGGCACCAGGATCCCGCAGTCCGCGCAGACCGGGCCCGCCGACGGCTCGTGGTCCAGGCCGTGGCGCCACACGAGCCGTTCCCCCCGGCACACGGGGCAGACCGCGCCCGGCTCGCGCTCCAGCGCGGCTATCAGCCGCCGCAGCACCTCGGCCAGCGGCTCGCGCGGATGCACCCGCGGATCGTCGCACCAGGCCACACCGAAACCGCCCCAGGTCAGCCGGTGCCAGTCGTCCACGCTGCCGGGCCTGCGCAGCCCGTCGTGCTTCTCCTTCCTGCGCCGCTCGGCGAACTCGACCTCATAGGCCAGCCAGACCGCCCGGGCCTCCTCCAGCTCGTCCAGCGCGGCCACGAGCCGCGCCGGGTCGACGGAGCGGTCCTCGGGATCGAACCCGGCCCGCGAGCACAGATGGTCCCAGGTCGCCCTGTGCCCGTAGGGAGCGAACCGCTCGAGGCACTTGCGCAGCGAGTAGCGCCGCAGCGCCAGATCGCACCGGGGATCTCGGACCTGTCTCGCCAGACTCCGGAAACCGGCCATCGTCCTGCACCTCCGTCACACCTGCACCTGTAATCCGGTCACTTCGGCGTCATCGAACGGACGTCGCCGAATAGACGTGTCGACACGCGAATCGGCTCCATCCTTTTTCCGATGGCCCCCTCAGCCGGCCGCGGGACTCACGGGTCAACTCCCGTGGCTCCTGCTTCAGTTGTGGTCATTCACGGGGATACCGGCGGTAACCCGCTCCGTTCCCTTCCCCGGGAGGGGAAGGCCCTTCCTCCACGGTCTGAGAACTCCCCGGGGCCTCCACGGGTTCCTGAAGGCCCCGTGTATATGCACGCCCCGCGCAAAACGGCGGCGGGGCGCCGTTCGCGCCCCGCCGCCGTCCTCCGCCGCCCGCTCAGCGGTAGAGCAGGTACTTCCGCCGCGTCCTTCGGAACACCGCCAGCTCCTCCTGCCAGCCGGCCACCACCTCGTCCGTGTCCGCGCCCGCGTCGATCATGGTGCGCACGCGCGCGGAGCCGGTGAGCCTGTCGATCCAGTGGTCCGGGCGCCAGGCGAAACCGCTCCACGACCGCTTGGCGGTGACCAGCAGCCCGATCCCCGTCCGCACCGGATCGAACGCCTCCCGGTCGTGCACGTGCAGCTGGACGCCCCCGACGGTCCTCCCCTGGAACTTGGAGAACACCGGCGCGAAGTACGCCTCCCGGAACCGCACGCCCGCGAGGCCCAGCGCGTTCGCCGCCTGCGCCCAGCGCCCGTCGATCCCCTCCGCGCCCAGCAGCTCGAACGGCCGGGTGGTCCCGCGCCCCTCCGAGAGGTTCGTCCCCTCGAACAGGCACGTCCCCGAGTACACCAGCGCCGTCTCCGGCGTCGGCATGTTCGGGCTCGGCGGCACCCACGGCAGCCCGGAGGCGTCGTAGAAGTCCGACCGCCGCCAGCCCGACATCGGCACGGTCTCCAACGGCACCGGCACCGGCAGGAACTCCCCGTTGAACAGCAGGGCCAGCTCCGCCGCCGTCATCCCGTGCGCCTGCGAGACCGGCTGCCTGCCGACGAACGTCGCGAACTCCTTGTGCAGCACCGGGCCCAGCGCGGCCCGCCCGGTCACCGGGTTCGGCCGGTCGAGGACGACGAACCGCCTGCCCGCGAGCGCGGCCGCCTCCATGCAGTCGAACAGCGTCCAGATGTACGTGTAGAAGCGCGCGCCGACGTCCTGGACGTCGAAGACGACGGTGTCCACGCCGGACGCGGTGAAGACGTCGGCGAGCTCCTGACCGCTCTTCAGATACGTGTCGTAGACGGGCAGGCCGGTGGCCGGGTCGTCGTGGCGGCCCTCCGAGCCGCCCGCCTGGGCGGTGCCCCGGAAGCCGTGCTCGGGGCCGAAGACGGCGGTCAGGTCCACCCGGTCGTCGGCGTGCATCACGTCGACGATGTGCCGCACGTCCCGGGTGATGCCCGTCGGGTTGGTGACCACGCCCACGCGCCGGCCGTCGAGCAGCGCGTAGCCGTCCGCGGCGAGCCGTTCGAACCCGGTGCGCAGCCGGCGGCCGCCCCCGTGCGCCGGCCCGGGAGCGGCGGCGGCCGGCGCGGCACAGGCCGCGGCCGCGGCCGTGGTGGTGGCGAGCAGGCTCCGTCTGGACAGCTTCATGCGGTGACCTCCGTGAGGGCGGCGGGTGTCATGCGCACGCACGCTAGCGCGCCCGGCCGCCCCGGGGAACGAACCGGACCGCCCCCGCGCGGAACTCCTCTTCCACTGGACATACCGACCGGTTAGTCTGGCGCCGGAACCGCTGGGAGCCGCGTCGAAGGAGACCGATGGTGCAAGCCGTGCAGGGTGCGAAGGTGGTCGTCACGGGAGCCGGGGGCGGCATCGGAGCGGCCCTCGCCCGCCGCTTCGCCGAGCGGGGGGCACGGGTCGTCGTCAACGACCTGGACGCCGGCCGCGCGGAGGCCGTCGCCGAGGAGATCGGGGGCCTCGCCGTCGTGGGCGACGCCTCCTCGATCGTCGCCGAGGCCCGCGACGCGCTCGGCGGGACGGTCGACGTGTACTGCGCCAACGCGGGCGTCGGCCGCGACGGCGGGGAACCCGGGGAGCCGCTCGACGAGCAGGGCTGGGCGCTCTCCTGGGACGTCAACGTCATGGCGCACGTCCGCGCGGCGCACGCGCTGCTCCCGGAGTGGCTGGAGCGCGGCGGCGGACGCTTCGTCTCCACCGTCTCCGCCGCCGGACTGCTCACCATGATCGGCACCGCCCCCTACAGCGTCACCAAGCACGGCGCCTACGCCTTCGCCGAGTGGCTGTCGCTGACGTACCGCCACCGCGGGGTGAAGGTCCACGCGATCTGCCCGCAGGGCGTGCGCACCGACATGCTCGAGGCCAGCGGCAGCGCGGGCGAGCTGGTGCTCAGGCCGACCGCGATCGAACCGGAGGACGTCGCCGACGCCCTCTTCCGGGGCATCGAGGAGGACCGCTTCCTGATCCTGCCGCACCCCGAGGTCGCCGAGTACTACCGGGCCCGCGCCGCCGAGCCGGACCGCTGGCTGGCCGGCATGAACCGCCTCCAGCAGCAGTGGGAGGCCACCCGGTGACCGGCTCCCGCTACGCCGCCAAGCCCTGGCTGGCCCTCCTCACCGACGCCCAGCGCGCCCCGGTCGACCCCGCGGACTCCCTGGTGCACGCCCTGCGCCGCGCGGTCGCCGAGGCCCCCGACCGCACCTTCCTCGCCTACTTCGACGGCCGCCTCACCTACCGGGAGGCCGACGGGCTCAGCGACTCCGTCGCCGGCCACCTCGCCGCGCGCGGCCTGGAGCGGGGCGAGCGGGTGGCGATCCTGCTGCAGAACTCCCCGCTCTTCGTGCTCGCCCTGCTCGGCGCCTGGAAGGCGGGCGCGGTCGTCGTGCCCGTCAACCCGATGTACAGGTCCGGCGAGGTGACGCACGTCCTGCGGGACGCCGACGTGGCCGCGCTGATCTGCTCCGACCGGGCCTGGGAGTCGTACCTGCGCGACACGGCCGCCGACTCGCCGGTGCGGATCGCGCTCACCGGCTGCGAGCTGGACTTCCAGACCCGCGGCGACACGCGCGTGCTCGCCTTCGAGCGGCTCCCGCAGCCCCCGGACGCCGACGACCTCGCCACCGCCGCCCGCCAGGGACACCCGCCCCCCGAGGACCGCGCCCCCGCCCCCGGCGACACCGCGCTGATCAGCTACACCTCGGGCACCAGCGGCGCACCCAAGGGCGCCACCAACACGCACCGCAACATCATGTACAACGCCGAGCGGCAGCGCACGGGGCTCGGCCTGCCCGAGGCGCCGGTCTACTTCGCGCTGGCGCCCCTGTTCCACATCACCGGCATGGTGTGCCAGCTCGGCGCCTGCCTCGACAGCGCGGGCACCCTCGTGCTGGCGTACCGCTTCGAGCCGGGCGTCGTCCTGGACGCCTTCACCGAGCACCGGCCGCACTACACCGTCGGCCCGTCCACCGCCTTCATGGCGCTGGCCGCCCACCCCGGCGCGAGCCGCGACCACTTCTCGTCCTTCCGGGTGATCTCCTCCGGCGGCGCCCCGCTGCCGCCCGCCCTGGTGGAGAGGTTCCGGGCCGGCTTCGGGCCGTACCTCCGCAACGGCTACGGGCTGACCGAGTGCACCGCCCCCTGCGCCTCCGTCCCGCCGCACCTGGAGGCGCCCGTGGACGAGGCCTCCGGCACGCTGGCCGTCGGCGTGCCCGGCCCCGACACCGTCGTACGGATCGTCGACGACCGGGGCGAGGAGGTGCCCCTCGGCGAGCAGGGCGAGATCGTGGTGCGCGGCCCGCAGGTCGTGCCCGGGTACTGGCGGCACCCCGACGCCACCGCCGAGACCTTCCCGGACGGCGAACTGCGCACCGGCGACATCGGCTTCATGGACCCCGAGGGCTGGCTGTACGTCGTCGACCGCAAGAAGGACATGATCAACGCGTCCGGCTTCAAGGTGTGGCCGCGCGAGGTCGAGGACGTGCTCCACACCCACCCGGCGGTGCGCGAGGCCGCCGTCGTCGGGGTGCCCGACGGATACCGCGGGGAGACCGTCAAGGCCTTCGTCAGCCTGCGCCCCGGCGCCGAGGCGGACCCGGCCGCACTCGCCGCGTACTGCAGGGAGAGACTGGCCGCCTACAAGTATCCGCGCCGGGTGGCGATCCTGCCGGACCTGCCGAAGACGGCCAGTGGGAAGATCCTCCGGCGGGAACTGCGTTCCCTGACCCACGACGACTAGCAGCGACACGGAAAGGCGGGTGGCGGCAGTGCCCAGGACGACGGACGGTGACGGGACTCCTGTGCCGCAGCGGCTCCTGGCCGCCGCCACCCGGCTCTTCGCCGAGCGGGGCTACGACCGCACCTCGGTGCAGGAGATCGTCGAGGCGGCCGGCGTCACCAAGGGGGCGCTCTACCACTACTTCGGCTCCAAGGACGACCTGCTGCACGAGGTGTACGCGCGTGTGCTGCGCCTCCAGCAGGAACGCCTGGACCGCTTCGCGGACGCCGACGAGCCGGTCGAGAAGCGGCTGCGCGACGCGGCGGCCGACGTCGTCGTCACCACCATCGAGAACCTCGACGACGCGTCGATCTTCTTCCGCTCCATGCACCACCTCGGCCCGGAGAAGAACAAGCAGGTGCGCGCCGAGCGCCGCCGCTACCACGAACGCTTCCGCGCGCTGATCGAGGAGGGGCAGCGGGAGGGCGTGTTCTCCACGGCGACCCCGGCCGACCTGGTGGTCGACTACCACTTCGGCTCCGTGCACCACCTGTCGACCTGGTACCGCCCCGACGGCCCGCTCGGTCCGCAGGAGGTCGCCGACCACCTGGCGGACCTGCTGCTGCGGGCCCTGCGCCCCTGAGCCCTCCACCGCGCCACGGCCCGCGGCCCGCCGGCACCGGCGGGCCGCGGACCGTCCGGGGACTACAGGTACTTCTTCAGCTCCCGGCGCGCCAGCGACCGCTGGTGCACCTCGTCCGGACCGTCGGCGATCATCAGCGTGCGGGCGCCGGCGTACAGCTCGGCCAGCGGGAAGTCCTGGCTGACCCCGCCCGCGCCGTACAGCTGGATCGCACGGTCGAGGATGCCGACGACCGTGCGCGGCGTGGCGATCTTGATGGCCTGGATCTCCGTGTGGGCGCCCCGGTTGCCGACGGTGTCCATCATCCAGGCCGTCTTCAGCACCAGCAGCCGCAGCTGCTCGACCGCCACGCGCGCGTCGGCGATCCAGTTCTGCACCACGCCCTGCTGCGCCAGCGCCTTGCCGAACGCGTCCCGGGACACCGCGCGGCGGCACATCAGCTCGATGGCCCGCTCGGCCATGCCGATCAGCCGCATGCAGTGGTGGATCCGGCCGGGACCGAGCCGGGCCTGGGCGATGGCGAAGCCGCCGCCCTCCTCGCCGATCAGGTTCGACACCGGTACGCGCGCGCGGTCGAAGACCACCTCGGCGTGCCCGCCGTGGTAGTGGTCCTCGTAGCCGAAGACCCGCATGGCGCGGGTGACCGTGACGCCCGGTGTGTCGCGCGGGACCAGGACCATGGACTGCTGACGGCGGATGTCCGCCCCGTCCGGGTCGGTCTTGCCCATCACGATGAAGACGCCGCAGTCCGGGTGCATCGCCCCGGAGATGTACCACTTGCGGCCGGTGACGACGTACTCGTCGCCGTCCCGTTCGATGTGGGTGGTGATGTTGGTGGCGTCCGAGGAGGCCACCTCCGGCTCGGTCATCGCGAACGCCGAGCGGATCTCACCGGCCAGCAGCGGCCGCAGCCACTGCTTCTTCTGCGCCTCGTCGCCGAACTGCGCCAGCACCTCCATGTTCCCGGTGTCGGGCGCCGCGCAGTTGGTGACGGTCGGCGCGATCTGCGGGGAGCGGCCCATGATCTCGGCGAGCGGCGCGTACTGCAGGTTCGTCAGCCCGGCGCCGTACTCGGAGTCGGGCAGGAACAGGTTCCACAGCCCCTGCCGCCGGGCCTCGGCCTTCAGTTCCTCCACCACGGGCACGTTCTCCCACGGCGATTCCAGCCCGGCGCGCTGCTCGTGGGCGACCGCCTCGGCCGGGTACACGTACTCGTCCATGAAGGCGAGCAGCCTGGCGCGCAGCTCCTCGGTGCGCGCGTCGAACGCGAAGTCCATGTCCCGTCAGCCTTCCTGAAGAGTGGTCAGACCGTGCTCGATGAAGACCGGGACCAGGTCGCCGATGCGGTCGAAGCCGCGTCCGACCGTCCGGCCCAGCGTGTAGCGGTAGTGGATGCCCTCCAGGATCACGGCGAGCTTGAACCAGGCGAACGCCGTGTACCAGGACACCGCGGAGACGTCGCGCCCCGACCGGGCGGCGTACCGCTCGATCAGCTCGGCGGGCGTGGGGTGCCCGGGCGCCTCCGCGGTCGTGGAGACGGGGGAGTCCGGCATGCCCAGCGGGCTGCTGTACATCACCAGCAGTCCCAGGTCGGTCAGCGGATCGCCGAGCGTGGACATCTCCCAGTCGAGGACGGCCTCGATCCGGTCGTCCTGCCCGATCAGCGCGTTGTCCAGGCGGTAGTCGCCGTGCACCACGGCCGGCGCGGGGGAGCCGGGCAGCTCGCGCCCGAGCGCGGCGTGCAGCTCGTCGATGCCGGCCAGCTCCCGGTTGCGGGAGGCGTCCAGCTGCTTGCCCCAGCGCCGCAGCTGCCGGTCCAGGAACCCCTCGGGGCGCCCGAAGTCCGCCAGTCCCACTTCGCCGGGGTCGACGGCGTGCAGCTCGACGAGCGTGTCGACCAGGTTCAGCACGGCGTCCCGGGTGCGCTCCGCCCCGAGCGGGGCGAGCTGGCCGGCCGTCCGGTACGGCGTGCCCTCGACGAACTCCATGACGTAGAACGGCGCCCCGAGCACCTCCTCGTCCTCGCACAGCAGCACGGTGCGCGGCACCGGCACGGCGGTCGGGTGCAGCGCGCTGATCACCCGGTGCTCGCGCCTCATGTCGTGCGCGGTGGCCAGCACGTGGCCGAGCGGGGGGCGTCGCACGACCCACCGCGCACCGCCGTCGGAGACCGCGTACGTGAGGTTCGACCTGCCGCCCTCGATCAGCCGGCCGGTGAGCGGGCCGTTCACCAGGCCGGGCCGCTCCCGTTCGAGCAGGCCGCGAAGCCGGTCGAGATCGAGTCCGGGCGGGTGGTCGGGGCTCATCGTCGCTCCTCGGGGCGGGAAACAGTACCCGTCTTATGATGCCGACCGGTCGGTATGCCGTCCAGAGCGGCGGGCGAACGTGATCGGGGCCACGATAGGCGCTCCTCGCGCCCGCGGTGTGGTCCGGCCGCCACGCGAATGGCTTGGATCAGGCCGTTCGGCTTGCAGGGCGCGTGGGGACACCGGAAGGTCGGAGCCATGAAGGCGATCAGCTACTCACGGTACGGCGGCCCCGAGGTGCTCGGCCTCGGGGAGGTCGACGATCCCAGGGTCGGCCCCGACGCGGTGCTGGTGAAGGTGCGGGCGGCGGCGGTCAACCCGGTGGACTGGAAGTGCCGGGAGGGCCATCTCGACTCGATCCTCCAGCCGGTGTTCCCCGTCATCCCCGGCTGGGACGTCTCGGGCGTGGTCGTCCGGCCGGGCCCCGCCGCGCCGGAGTTCTCCGTCGGCGACGAGGTCATCGGCTACGTGCGCGAGGACGTCCTCTCGCGCGGCACCTTCGCCGAGTACGTGGCCGCCCCGGTGCGCGCCCTCGCGCGCAAGCCGCGCCGTCTGTCCTTCGAGGAGGCGGCCGGCCTCCCCCTCGTGGGACTCACCGCGTACCAGGTGCTGCACCGCGTCCTCGAGGTCAGGCGGGGCGAGACGCTCCTGGTGCACGCCGCGGCCGGCGGCGTGGGGTCCGTCGCCGTCCAGCTCGCCGCCCACCTCGGCGCCCGCGTCATCGGCACGGCGAGCGAACGCAACCACGACTTCGTGCGCGGCCTGGGCGGGGAGCCGGTGAGCTACGGGGAGGGCCTGGCCGAACGGGTGCGGGGCCTGGCCCCCGAGGGTGTGGACGCGGTGTTCGACACGGTCGGCGGCGACGCCCTCAAGGCCTCCGCGAACCTCCTGGCCCCCGAGGGCCGCCTGGCCTCGATCACCGACCCCGAGGTGGTGGACTACGGCGGCCGCTACTGGTTCGTCCGCCCCGATCCCCAGGACCTCCAGCACCTGTCCGACCTGGCGGACCAGGGCGCGGTCACCGTCCACGTCTCGGAGACCTTCCCCCTGGAACGAGCGGCGGACGCCCACCGCCTGAACCAGGAGGGCCGCACCCGGGGCAAGATCGTGGTGACGGTGGGCGGATAGGTCCCGCCCGGCGTCCACGGCCCGTCCGGCGTCCACGGCCCGTCCGGCGTCCACGGCCCGTCCGGCGTTCGAGGACGAGGCCGCAGGCCGACGAGGGGGTCCGGGGGGCGAAGCCCCGGGGACGGGGACGGCGGGGGCGGAGGAACCACCGGGCCCCCGCCTCACCCCGAACCGACGAGCACCGCCCCGCACACCGCCATGGTCACCGCGCAGACCACGGCGACCGCCGCGTACGGTGGAACGAGCGCCCCCGGCGCACTCGTCGCCGCCAGCCCCCGGATCCGCCGGTGGGCGATCCGCAGGAACCCCAGCCAGCAGGCACAGCACAGCGCGCACGCCACGACCCCGGCCCCCGACACCCCGCCCGCCAGCGCCGTCCTCACGGCCAGCACCGCCGCGACCGTCGCCGACAGCGTGGTACGCCGCCACGCCAGCCGGGTCCGCTCGGGCTGCAGCCCCGGATCCCGCTCCGCGGTCCGTTCCGCCGCCCCGCTCACCCGTCCCACCCGAAGAGCACCACGGCGACCATCGCCACGGCCACCACCGCCACCACGAGGCTCAGCAGCGCCGGGAACCGCGACACCGGGAGATCCTCCCCCCGCCGCATCGCCCGCTCGCACCGCACCCAGTGGTCGACCGCCCGCAGCGCGCACAGCGCCCCCGCGGCCAGCAGCGCCAGCGCCAGCCCGACCCGCCACCCCCACCGCAGGTCCGGCAGGAACTGGTCGACGGCGAACCCGCCCCCGATCAGCGCGAGCGCGGTGCGCAGCCAGGCGAGGAACGTCCGCTCGTTCGCCAGCGAGAACCGGTAGTCGGGCGTGTCGCCCTCCTGCCGCACCTCGCCGGGCGCGAACCACCACCGGACGTTCCGCACGAAGTCGATCACGCCGCGACCCTACCGGGACCGCCCCCGCGCCGGGCCGACGGCCCGCTCAGCCCTCCGCCCGCCCCGCCCGGAACGCCTTGAGCCGCCGGTACGCCGCCAGCCCGTCCGGAGTCCACTCCCACTCCCCGAGCCGCCGCTCCAGCTCCGCCTCCGGCAGGAAGTCCCCCCAGGCCACCTCCTCGGCCTGCGGCCGTACGGGCCGGTCGCAGCGCACCTCGTACACCGCCGACCACCAGCTGTGGCCCGCCCCGTCGTCGTACAGGAAGGTGAAGAGGTGCTCGGGGCGCGGCAGCCCGCGCACGCCCAGCTCCTCCTCGGCCTCGCGCAGCGCCGCCTCGTCGTAGCCCTCGCCCGCGCCGACGACCCCGCCGACGAACATGTCGTACAGGGAGGGGAAGACCTGCTTGGCCGCGGTGCGGCGGTGGACGAAGACCCGCCCCTCGGCGTCCCGGGCGAGGACGAAGACGCAGCGGTGGCGCAGACCCCGCGCGTAGGCCTCCCCGCGCGGGGACCGCCCGACCACCCGGTCGTTCTCGTCGACGATGTCGATGATCTCCTCGGCGCTCATACGGCCATCCAAGCAGTGTCCCGCCCCGCCCGGCCGCCCACCCGGGCGGCTTTCCGGCCGCACGCACAAGTGGCTTGTTCGTGACTGCAGTTGACGCGAGTAACGCCCGGGACGCCCTTGACGTGATCCGTTGGCGGACGGTTTGCTGTGTGTGATCGGCCCATGGCGTTCGGCAGCCGACCACTGCCGTACCGACCACCCGCCACGAGCCGGCGACCCCAAGAAGAGCGCGTGAGGAAGTCCCGCGGTGCCCCCACCCCCGCCTCCCCTCGGCCGTGCCCGCAGACGGGCGGCACAGGCCTTCGACGAGGCCCTCGACGATGCCGAACTCGTCGCCGCGCGCACCGCGCTGGCACAGGGCCGGTGGCAGAGCACCCGCTCGCTGCTGGTCCGCACGGGGGAGGACTGGGACCGCCGGGGCCACCGCGTCACGGTGCTCGCCCGGGAGTCGTGCAGCGCCGCCTGGGCGAGCGAGTGGCTGCTCGCCGAACCCGACTCCGGTGACGCGTCCGTGCTGCTCGCACTGGCCCGGGTGCGGCGCGCCCTGCACGGCGGGGAGAAGCCGGACCGTGCCCGCGAGGCCTGCCACCGGGCGGCGCGGCTCCTGCCCGCCGACCCCACCCCCTGGCTCGGACTGCTCCTGCTGGAGTGCGCCCAGGGGGCCGAGGGGGACGTGGTCCGGGTCTTCGAACAGGTCCGCACCCGGTACGCGGACCACCACCACGCCCACCACCTGGTGGTCGCCTGGCTCGCCGAGCGCCGCGTGGAGGCGGGTCCGGACCCGCTGCACGAGGTGTACGACTTCGCCAACTGGGCCGCCGAGCAGGCACCCGCCGACTCGCCGCTGGCGATCCTGCCGGTCATCGCGCACGCCGAGCGCTACCGCACGCTGGCCGCCGCCGGACACGAACCCGCCGACCCGGTCGCCTCCGGCCACTGGGTCGGCCGCCGCGCCCGGCAGGTGATGAAGGCCGCCTTCGACTGGTGGCTGGAGTGGGAGCACGAAGACCACCCGCGCCGCCTGGTCGACCTCAACTTCCTCGCCCACGCGAAGGTCTGCGAGGGCCGGGGCGCCGAGGCCGCCGCCCTCTTCCACCGCATCGGCGACCACGCCACACCGGCCCCCTGGTCCTACCCCGGCCGTGACGCCCTGACCGCCTTCCGCACCGCCCGCGCCGCAGCCCTGGGCACGGTCTGACACCACGCCCCCACCCGCCCGCCGCACCCACCACCCACCAAGGACGGCCTTCCGATGACGACGGACAGTTCGAGCAGGAGCAGAGCAGCCGCCGACGGCATCAGCACCTTCAAGGGGCAGGAGCGCGCCCTGCGCGCCGACCGCCTCGGCACGGGGGGCCTGCTGCTCTCCGTCCTCGCCGCGACCGCCCCCCTCATGGTGGTCGCGGGTGTCATGCCCACCACATTCGCGGTGATGGGCATCGTCGGCCAGCCGCTGCTCTTCGTGGCCCTCGGCGTCGTCCTGGTCCTCTTCAGCCTCGGGTACGCCGAGATGAGCCGGCACGTCCACAACGCCGGCGCCTTCTACGCCTACATCTCCCGCGGACTCGGCGGCACCGCCGGAGCGGGCGCCGCCCTCGTCGCGCTCGTCGCCTACAACTCCCTCCAGGTCGGCATCTACGGCATCTTCGGCTTCGAGGTCTCCGGCCTCTTCGCCACCTACGCCGACCTCGAGGTCGCCTGGTGGATACCGGCGCTGGTGGCCGTGCTCGCCGTCGGCGCGCTGGGCTGGCTGAAGATCGACGTCAACGCGCGCGTGCTCGGCGTCCTGCTGGTCATCGAGGTGCTGCTGGTCGTCGTCTTCGACATCGCCGCCGTCGCCGACCCCGGCAAGGAGGGCCTGTCGCTGCACGCCTTCAACCCGGACACGCTCACCGGCGCCGGCGTCGGCACCGCCCTGTGCTTCTGCATCGCCGCCTTCCTCGGCTTCGAGCAGGCCCCCGTCTACGCCGAGGAGACCAGCAGGCCGCACGTCCTCGTGCCGCGCGTGATGTTCCTCGCGGTCACCGGCGTCGCGGTCTTCTTCGCCCTCAGCAGCTGGGCGCTCACCGTCGCCACCGGCCCCTCCGGGATCGTCGGCGCCTCCCGGGAGCAGAGCGCGGGACTGCTGTTCTTCCTCACCGAGGACCGGCTCGGCTCCACCTTCACCGACGTCCTGCACGTCCTCTTCGTGACCGGCATGTTCGCGGCCATGCTCAGCTTCCACAACGTCGTCGCCCGGTACGCCTTCGCCATGGGCCGCGAGGGCCTGCTGCCCGCCGCCTTCGGCCGCACCACCGGCACCAGCGGCGCCCCCGGCACCGGCTCGCTGCTCCAGACCGTTGTCGCCGCCGTGCTGGTCCTCGCCTTCGCCCTCACCGACGACAAGCCCACCGGCGACCCGACCGCACCGGTCCTGCACCTGTTCACCTGGGGCGGCAACGTCGGCGCGCTCGGCGTGATCGTGCTGATGGCCATCGCCTCCCTGTCCGTCGTCGTCTTCTTCGTCCGGCGCGGCGCCGCGGGCGCGCAGGGCTGGCGGCTGGCCACCTCCGCGCTGGCGGGCATCGCCCTGACCGTCATCGCCGGCTACACCGTCAGGGACTTCGACGTCCTGGTCGGCGCGGGACCCGGCTCCTCGCTCAGCTGGATCCTGCCCGGCATCATCGGACTCGCCCTGGTCGTCGGCCTGGCCCAGGGCGCCCTCCTGCGCGCCCGTGCCCCCGAGCGGCACGCCCGCATCGGGCTCGGCAACGAGGCGTTCCAGCTGGAGAAGGAGGCCGAGCGCGCCTCGTAGGGCGCTGTCGCGCCCCCGGGACGGGCACGGGCCCCGGCACCTCGTCGAGGTGCCGGGGCCCGTGGCCGGTGTGCGCCCGAAGGAGCGGCCGTACGCCTAGATGATCAGCGACAGCAGCAGCACCAGACCGCCGGCGACCACCGAGATGATCGTCTCCATGATCGACCAGGTCTTGACCGTCTGCCCGACGCTCAGCCCGAAGTACTCCTTCACCAGCCAGAAGCCGGCGTCGTTGACATGGCTGAAGAACAGCGAACCGGCACCGATCGCCAGCACCAGCAGGGCGGCGTGCGTGGTCGACATGTCGGCCGCCAGCGGCGCCACCAGACCGGCCGCCGAGACGGTCGCCACCGTCGCCGAGCCGGTCGCCAGCCGGATCGCCACCGCGATCAGCCAGGCCAGCAGCAGCGCCGGGATCGACCAGTCCTCGGAGATCTCCAGGATCATCCGGCCCACACCGGTGTCGATCAGCGTCTGCTTGAACCCGCCGCCCGCGCCGACGATCAGCAGGATGCCCGCGATCGGCGCGAGCCCCTTCTCGACCAGCTGCTGCATCCGCTCCTTGCTGAACCCGGCGGGCACGCCCAGGGTGAAGATGCCGACCAGCACGGCCGCGAGCAGCGCGATCAGCGGGGAGCCGATCACGTCGAAGACGCGCTGCACGTGGTGCTCGGGGTCGTCGACGACGATGTCGACCAGCGCCTTGGCCAGCATCAGCACCACCGGCAGCAGGATCGTGGCCAGCGTCGCGCCGAAGCCGGGACGCTTCTCCAGGTCCTCGGAGGGCCGCTGCGGGATCATCCGCTCCGGGGCCGGGACGTCCACCCAGCGGGCGGCGTACTTCGAGAACAGCGGACCGGCGATGACGACCGTCGGTATGGCGACGAGCACGCCCAGCGCCAGCGTCACGCCGAGGTTGGCGTCGACGGCGTCGATCGCGACCAGCGGGCCGGGGTGCGGCGGGACCAGGCCGTGCATCACGGACAGGCCGGCGAGCGCCGGGATGCCGATGCGCATCAGGGAGTAGTTGCCGCGCTTGGCGACCATCAGCACCACCGGGATCAGCAGCACCACGCCGACCTCGAAGAACAGCGGCAGACCGATCACCGAGGCGATCAGCACCATCGCCCACGGCATGGAACGGCCGCTCGCCTTCGCGAGGATGGTGTCGACGATCTGGTCGGCGCCGCCGGAGTCGGCGAGCATCTTGCCGAGGATCGCGCCGAGGGCGATCAGCACGCCCACGCCGGCCACGGTGGAGCCGAGTCCGGCGCTGAAGCTGGTGATCACCTTGTCCAGCGGCGCGCCGGCGAACGCGCCGAGCGCCAGTGAGCCGATGGTCAGCGACAGGAAGGCGTGCAGCTTGAACTTGGTGATGAGCAGGACGATGACGGCGATGCCCAGGAGCACGGCGATGCCCAGCTGGGCGTGGCCGGCCGAGGTGATCGGCTCGGGTGCGTCCGCTGCCAGCATCTCGACGCTGAGTCTGGTCACGGTGGTTCCTTGCGTGTACGGGGGGATCGGGGAGGAACCGGGGAGGTGGGGCGCCCCGGGAACTGGGGGTCCGGTCGGGGACCTACGGGGTGGGTTCGGGGAGGGCGTCCAGGGCGGTGGCCGCCCGTCCGCTGATCTCCTCGGGGCTGCCCGTCACGTCCACGGCGACCCCGGCCTCGTCCGGCTCCAGCGGCTGGAGCGTGGCGAACTGGGAGTCGAGCAGTGCCGTGGGCATGAAGTGGCCCTGCCGGTGCGACATCCGGTCCTCGACGAGCGCGCGGTCACCGGTGAGGTGCACGAAGACCACGCCGGGCGCCGCGGCCCGCAGCCGGTCGCGGTACGACCGCTTCAGCGCCGAACAGCTGACCACCCCGCCGAGACCGGCCCGGCCGTGCGCCCAGTCGCCGATGGCGTCCAGCCACGGCCACCGGTCGTCGTCGGTCAGCGGGGTCCCGGCCGACATCTTGGCGATGTTGGCCGGCGGGTGGAAGTCGTCGCCCTCGGCGTACGGGACGCCGTACCGGGCCGCGAGCAGGGGACCGATGGTGGTCTTGCCGGTGCCCGCGACGCCCATGACCACGACGACATGGGGGGTCTTCATCGCTGCCTCACTGTCTGCTGTCTTCGTCGACACGTGATGTCGACGCAACTGAAACTCATTAGGTACGACGAATTCAAGAGCCTGTGACATATAAGTCTGACTTTTTGCTCCCGTGATCCGCCCCGTACTCTGTGTGCATGAGCACCACGGGCCGGGGGCTGCACGGCCGCGTACTGGACACCCTCGGCCCCGAGATCACGGCGGGCGAGTACCCGCCCGGCAGCGTTCTGCGCACCGACGAACTCGCACAGCGCTTCGACGTGTCGCGCTCCGTGATGCGTGAGGTGGTCCGCGTCCTGGAGTCCATGAGCCTGGTCCGGTCCCGGCGCCGCGTGGGCGTGACGGTCCTGCCGGCGTGCGAGTGGAACGTGTACGACCCCCAGGTCATCCGCTGGCGCCTGGCCGGCGCGGACCGCCCGCGCCAGCTGCGCTCCCTCACGGTGCTGCGGTCGGCGATCGAGCCGGTCGCGGCGGGCCTGGCCGCCCGCCACGCCACCCCCGGGCAGTGCGCCGAACTCACCGAGTGCGCCCTCGGCATGGTCGCCAACTCCAGCGGTCACCGGCTGGAGGAGTACCTCCTCCACGACGTGGCGTTCCACCGCGTGATCCTGACCGCCTCCGGCAACGAGATGTTCGCCCGCCTCGGCGACGTCGTCGCCGAGGTGCTGGCCGGCCGCACCCACCACGAGGTGATGTTCGAGGACCCCGACCCGGCCGCCGTCACCCTGCACGTCCAGCTCGCGGAGGCGGTCCGCGAACGCGACGCCGCCCGTGCGGAGGAACTGACCCGCGAGATCACCGAGGGCGCCCTCCAGGAACTGGACATCCTGGCGCCCTGAGCGCGCCGCCGCGTGCCGGTCAGGCGTTGAAGCGCTCGCGTGCCCGCTCGATGTGGCCGAGGTTCTCGTGGGTCCAGCCGCACATCGCGTCGACCGTGGCGCGCAGGCCCCGGCCCGGTCCGGTGAGGGTGTACTCGACCCGCGGCGGCACGGTGGGGTGCACCGTCCGCTCGACCAGGCCGTTGCGCTCCAGCATGCGCAGGTTCTGGGTGAGCATCTTGTGGCTGACGCCCTCGACCTCGTCGCGCAACTCGCTGAAGCGCAGGGTGCGCTCACCGAGCGCCTCGATGATCAGGAGCGCCCACTTGTTGGCGACGTCCGAGAAGATCTCCCGCGCCAGGGAGTCCGCGCGCCTGAGGTCGGCGTCCTCGGGCAGGCCCTTGAGCAGATGCTTGGTCACCATCAGGTTCCTCAGTCACCGAAAAGTGCGTTCTTCCAGGTCGGAGTCCACTCTCCTACAGTTCCCGAGTCACCACAAGAGAGCGGAAGGAAGGGCGGGTCCCATGACCACCAGTGATGTCTTCACCAGTGATGTCTTCACCTTCGACGTGCCGGCCGAGAGCGACTTCGGCTACGCGCAGGCGATCAGGTCCGGCGAGCTGATCCACGTCTCCGGACAGCTCGCGTTCGACGAGGCGGGCGAGTTCCTCCACGCGGGCGACTTCGCCGCCCAGCTCGAACGGACCCACGCCAACATGGACAGGGTCCTGGGCCACTACGGCGCCACCCGGAACCAGATCGTCTCGCAGACCCTGTACGTGGTGGACCTGCGGCGCAACGCCGCGGCGGCGGCCGGGGGCAACCTCGCGTACTTCGGCGACCACCGCCCGGCCAGTACGGTCGTGGGCGTCACCGAACTGACCCTGCCCGGCCAGGTCGTCGAGATCGGCTTCGTCGTCGACACGAGGCTGCCCGCCTGAGGCCCGCGCCTCGCGCGTCCGGCCCTCCGGGGCCGGACGCCGCCTCCGGCCTCAGCTCAGGAAGTCCCCGTCGACGTACACCCACGCCCCGTCGACCCGCTCGAACCGGCTGCGTTCGTGCAGCGAGCCGCCCCGGTAGGAGGCGCGGAAGGTCACCGTGCCGGTGGAGTGGAAGGCGGACCCGCCGTCGGCGTCCAGGATCTCCAGCCCGGTCCACCGCGTCCCGGGATCGAGGTCGATCCGCTCCGGCCGTGTCCGCGGATGCCAGGTCCGCAGCAGGTACGCGCCGTCCCGCCGCACGAACGCGCAGTACCGCGACCGCATCAGCCGCTCGGCGGTGGGCGCGGCGGCGGCCCCGGTGTGGAACCGGCCGCAGCACGCCTCGTACGTCTCGGGGAGCCCGCAGGGGCAGGAACGGGTGGTCATGGTCGGCCTCCGCGACAACGCCCGAGGGCCGCGACCTCATGGTCGCGGCCCTCGGGCTTCTTGTGTCCGAGGGGGGACTTGAACCCCCACGCCCGATAAAGGGCACTAGCACCTCAAGCTAGCGCGTCTGCCATTCCGCCACCCGGACAAGGTGTCTGTCGCGCGGGTTTCCCCCCGCGGCGACGACGTAAACATTACCAGGTGTTCCGGGTGGCCGATCACACCCGCCCGGCCACGTCGTCGGGTGAGCGGCGGACGACGGGCCGGACCGGGTCTTGGGGCGCGGGCGCGGGGGAGAGAGGATGAGGGCGACCCACCAGCGGGAACACCAGCAGCGGGAGGAAGCACGTGAGCGAGACGGACACGGCCAGGGACGTCACCGGTGAGGACGAGGTCGTGGACCTCTGCCGCGAGCTGATCCGGATCGACACCAGCAACTACGGCGACCACTCGGGCCCCGGCGAGCGCAAGGCGGCCGAGTACGTCGCCGAGAAGCTCGCCGAGGTCGGCCTGGAGCCGCGGATCTTCGAGGCCCACCCGGGACGCGCCTCCACCGTCGCCCGGATCGAGGGCGAGGACCCGTCGCGGCCCGCCCTGCTCATCCACGGCCACACCGACGTCGTACCCGCCAACGCGGACGACTGGACCCACCACCCCTTCTCCGGCGAGATCGCCGACGGGTGCGTGTGGGGGCGCGGGGCCGTCGACATGAAGGACATGGACGCGATGACCCTCGCGGTCGTCCGCGAGCGCATGCGCAGCGGCCGCAAGCCCCCGCGCGACATCGTCCTCGCCTTCCTCGCCGACGAGGAGGCCGGCGGCACCTACGGCGCCAAGCACCTGGTGCACCGGCACCCCGAGCTGTTCGAGGGCGTCACCGAGGCGATCGGCGAGGTCGGCGGCTTCTCCTTCACCGTCAACGAGAAGCTGCGCCTCTACCTCGTCGAGACCGCCGAGAAGGGCATGCACTGGATGCGGCTCACCGTCGACGGCACCGCCGGCCACGGCTCGATGACCAACGACGACAACGCCATCACCGAGCTGTGCGAGGCCGTCGCCCGCCTCGGCCGCCACACGTGGCCGGTCAGGGTCACCAAGACCGTGCGGGCCTTCCTGGACGAGCTCTCCGACGCGCTCGGCACCGAGCTCGACCCGGAGAACATGGACGAGACCCTCGCCAAGCTCGGCGGCATCGCCCGCATGATCGGCACCACGCTGCGCAACTCGGCGGCGCCGACCCAGCTCGGCGCCGGCTACAAGGTCAACGTCATCCCCGGCAGGGCCACCGCGCACGTCGACGGCCGCTTCCTGCCCGGCTACGAGGAGGAGTTCCTCGCCGACCTCGACCGCATCCTCGGCCCGCGCGTGCGGCGCGAGGACGTGCACTCCGACAAGGCGCTGGAGACCGACTTCGACGGCCGGCTCGTCGACGCCATGCAGACCGCTCTCAGCGCCGAGGACCCGATCGCCCGCGCCGTGCCCTACATGCTCTCCGGCGGCACCGACGCCAAGTCCTTCGACGACCTCGGCATCCGCTGCTTCGGCTTCGCGCCCCTGAAGCTGCCCCCGGAGCTGGACTTCGCCGGCATGTTCCACGGGGTCGACGAGCGGGTGCCGGTGGACGGCCTGAAGTTCGGCGTGCGGGTGCTCGACCGCTTCCTCGACGCGAGCTGAGACGGTTAACCGATGACCCCAACAATCGCCCAGACGTGCGGACTTGACTGAAAAGAGTGAATGCGACGATAAGCTCGTAGCCTCATTACTCCGTCCTCGTTAGCCGTGATGTGATCCGCGACTTTGGATCGCTTTGCCAACAAGGAGGAACAATGCTCAAGAAGGTCGTCGCCGTCGCGGCTGCCACCGGTGGTCTGGTTCTCGCGGGCGCGGGCATGGCCGCCGCCGACTCCGGCGCCCAGGGTGCCGCCGTGCACTCCCCGGGCGTCCTTTCCGGCAATGTCGTGCAGGCCCCGATCCACATCCCCGTGAACGTCTGCGGCAACACGGTCTCCGTGATCGGGCTGCTGAACCCCGCCTTCGGCAACGTCTGCATCAACAAGTGACGTCGTCCCTCGCCCTCTAGGGCACGTCCGCTGAGGGCTTGAGCCGTGGGCCCCCGCGCGCCGGGCCAGGGCGCCGGGGGCGCCCCCGCCCCACCCACCTGGGGACACCCCGGGCTACGGACGTAACGACGTTGGCGGGC